>CAJJAS010000166.1 GCA_905182245.1 gamma proteobacterium HTCC2207
TCTAATATGGTGCTCAACCTGCTGTTTGTGGTGCCACTGCATTATTACTGGCAGATTGGCCATGTGGGTCTGGCTGCTGCAACCTCGGTGTCAGCGTTTCTGAATGCTGGGTTGCTGTTTATTTATCTGCGCAAGAAGGGTATTTATGAGCCCTCTGGACAATGGCTGAAGTTTGGGCTTAGCCTGACTAGCGCGGTGGTAATGATGGTTGTGGTGCTTCTGTTTGCTGCGGGCTGGATGGGTGCGCTGGATCAAACGGTTTGGCAGCAGCTGGCCTGGTGGCAGCGCAGCGGCAATCTTGTGGCGCTCTGTGCGGCTGGATTTTTGGCCTATGCGGGCTGTTTGATGGCGACGGGTTTTGGGGTTGCGGATCTGCGTGGCCCGGCTAAGGCAGCCTCTCAGAAGTACATAGATTAGTGCTCGGACTAGCGGATTGAAATCAGCCCCTGTCCCTTACCTTTCGGCCCGTTGCTAGGTATACTCCGAGCCTTATTTAGAGAGTGATGACGTTGGCTGTAGAACAGGGCAAAGTGACCTTTATTCGTGGATTGCACAACCTGCAATCCCACAATCAGAGATCGGTAGTAACCATTGGTTCTTTCGACGGCGTTCACCTTGGTCATCAGGCCATTTTGCAGCAGGTTAAAAATACCGCTGCGGCACTGGGATTACCCTCTATCGTAATGACTTTTGAGCCTCAGCCTCAGGAATATTTCTCGGGTGAAAAGGCCCCAGCGCGACTGATGCGCCTGCGTGAAAAAATAGATACTCTGCTGGATTTTGGTATAGATCAGGTGGTGTGTCTGCAGTTCAATCGCGTGTTACGTAACTTGACCGCCAGTGAGTTTATTCAGCAGGTGTTGGTGGATGGCTTGGCCATTAAGCATTTAATTGTTGGTGATGATTTTCGCTTTGGCTGTGATCGCAGCGGCGATTTTAAAATGCTGGCAGCGTTTGGTGAGACCTGTGACTTTAAGGTGCAGGATACCGAAACCCTTGAGATTGATAACCAGCGGGTAAGTAGCACCCTGGTGCGTGAGATTTTACAGCAGGCGGATTTCGGCCGAGCCAGTGAGTTACTGGGGCGGCCTTTTTCAATTAAGGGCCGTGTGGTTTATGGCCAGCAGCTGGGTCGTGAGCTGGGCTTTCCTACGGCCAACGTGCAGCTCAATCGCTACAGTGCGCCCTTAACCGGTGTGTATGCGGTGGTAGTGGATATTGATGGCACGCATTATCAGGGTGCGGCCAACGTGGGCGTAAGGCCTACGGTGGGAGACCTGGTGAAGCCTATCTTGGAAGTCCATCTGCTCGATTTTGACGGTGACCTCTATGGTCAGCGCATCGAAGTTGAGTTTATGCACAAGATTCGCGATGAAGTAAAATTTACAACGTTGGATAAGTTGGTAGAACGTATACAGCATGATGTTAAACAGATTAGAGCCTGGTTTGCAGGCGCTAAAAGTACCGAAAGTACTGATGCTTAAAGCACCAATAATTAGAGCACCGATAATTAGGGTTAGTTAAAATTAATATGACTGATAACACGACAGATTATAAGGCGACGTTAAACCTGCCTAAAACCGATTTTCCAATGCGCGCCAATCTGGCTCAGCGCGAGCCGGGTATTCTTAAAGAATGGCACGACAGAGACCTGTATCAGCAGATTAGAACGGCCCGTGCCGGCCGTGAAAAATACATTCTTCACGACGGTCCTCCCTATGCCAATGGTGATATTCACCTAGGCCATGCGGTTAATAAAACCTTAAAAGATATTGTGGTTAAGTCGCGCACCATGAGCGGTTTTGATGCGCCCTATATTCCCGGTTGGGACTGTCACGGGTTGCCCATTGAACACAATGTTGAAAAGAAAATTGGCAAGGCCGGCGTTAAGGTAGATTACTCAACCTTCCGCCAGAAGTGCCGCGAATATGCCATGAAGCAGGTTGAGGGGCAGCGTAAAGATTTTATTCGTATCGGTGTATTTGGCGACTGGGATCGTCCTTACCTGACCATGAACTTTGGGGTTGAGGCGGATATTATTCGCGCTCTGGGCAAGATCGCCGAAAACGGCCATCTGGTCAAAGGCTACAAGCCTGTTTACTGGTCTGTGGTGGGTGGTTCTGCATTGGCTGAAGCCGAAGTGGAATACCAAGACAAAACCTCTTTCTCGATTGATGTGGCTTACCCGGTTAATGATGCTGCCCAGATTGAGAAAGTCTCGGCTGCCTTTGGTGGCCTCGCCGGTGAAGGCTCGGTTAATGTACTTATCTGGACTACCACGCCTTGGACTATTCCCAGCAGTCAGGCTATTTCTATGGGCGCTGAGCTGGAATACTGCCTCGTGCAATGTGCCACTGAGTCTGGCCCTATGCGTTTAATCTGCGCCCAGACATTACTCGAATCTGTGATGCAGCGTCTCGAGATTGAAGACTATAAAACTCTGGCAACCTGTCAGGGTGCGGCCCTAGAAAACCTAGTGGCACAGCATCCGTTTTATCAGCGCGATATTCCTGTATTACTGGGCGACCATGTCACCACCGATGCAGGTACTGGCTGTGTGCATACAGCGCCAGATCACGGTATGGAAGATTTCACCGTGGCGAAGCAATACGGTATCGGCACCCTTAACTATGTGATGGATAATGGCCTGTTTCGCGATGATGTTGAGCTGTTTGCTGGCGAGCATGTGTACAAGGTCGAAGAGCATATTATTGAGGTGCTGCGCGAGAAAAATAAGCTTATGGCCTGTAGCAAGATTACCCACAGCTACGCCCATTGCTGGCGCACTAAAACCCCATTGATCTATCGAGCAACCCCTCAGTGGTTTATCTCGATGGATAAAAATGGCTTGTTAGAAAAAGCCAAAGAAGCGATTAAAACGGTTAGCTGGCACCCAGATTGGGGCGCGGCGCGAATCGAGGGAATGCTGGATGGCAGCCCAGATTGGTGTGTCTCTCGTCAGCGTACCTGGGGCGTTCCCATTGCGCTCTTTGTTCACAAGCAAACCGGTGAGCTGCATCCTGATACTCCAGCCCTGATCGAAAAGGTTGCGCTGCTGGTTGAAGATGCCGGCATTGATGCCTGGTACGAGGTGGATGCTGCTGAATTAATTGGTGCGGACACAGAACATTATCAAAAAGTGACTGACACTCTGGATGTGTGGTTCGACTCTGGCGTCACTCATGCCTCGGTTATCAATGCGCGGGAAGAGCTTCAGTATCCTGCGGATCTGTATCTTGAAGGCTCTGACCAGCATCGCGGTTGGTTCCAGTCGTCGCTTAAAACGGCTATCGCTATTAATGGCACGGCTCCTTACAAGGCAGTGCTGACCCACGGATTTACCGTGGACGAGAATGGCCGCAAGATGTCTAAGTCTATCGGCAATGTGATTCCGCCACAGAAGGTGATCAACGAGCTGGGCGCAGATGTTTTACGCCTCTGGGTTGCCAGTGCCGACTTCAGTGCTGAGATGACTGTGTCGGACGAAATTCTTAAACGTGCCGGTGAGTCCTATCGCCGTATTCGTAATACTGCCCGTTATTTTCTGTCTAATATTGATGGTTTTGATCCCATGCAACATGCGGTGCCCCATGCCGACTTATTGGCATTGGATCGCTGGGCCATCGACTGTGCGGCCCAGCTGCAAGACGAGATTATCGACGACTACAATAATTTCCGTTTCCACCAGATTTATCAGAAGCTACACAATTTCTGTGTTCGGGATATGGGTGGTTTTTATCTCGATATTATTAAAGATCGTATCTACACATGCGCCGAAGATAGCCTGCCGCGTCGCTCTGCCCAGACTGCACTGCATCAGATTGCTGAGGCCTTTGTGCGTTGGATTGCACCGATTCTAAGTTTTACGGCTCACGAAATCTGGGGCTTTATGCCCGGCGATCGCAGTGATTCAGTGTTTGTTGCCGAATGGTATCCACTGCAGCGATTGACCGCCGATGAGAGCATTAGCAAACAGGACTGGGCAGCTATTTCTCTGGCCAAAGAAGCGATTAATAAGGTGATTGAAGAGCAGCGTAATCAGGGGCTGGTAAAAGGTTCTCTGGGCGCTGACATTCAGCTGTTTGCCGATCAAAAACTCCATGCCAGTCTGGCTAAGTTGGGTGATGAGTTGCGCTTTGTGACCATTACTTCTAAAGCCGCACTGTTGCCACTGGTCGATGCCGGTGATTTACAAGACTCTATGCTGGAAGGCTTAAAGGTTGCGGTGACACATTCTGAGGCAAGCAAATGTGTGCGCTGCTGGCACTTTATTGCCGACGTGGGTAGCAACGAACAG
>CAJJAS010000167.1 GCA_905182245.1 gamma proteobacterium HTCC2207
CTAGCACAAAAAATGTGCATGGAAATGGAACAAATGGAGGCATGTAGCCAATGAGTTTATTCTTTCTTGATCAACAAGAGTCGATTGAAACAATCGATTGCCTGGCGGTAAATATTGGCCAGTCGCAATTGCTTGTTCCAATGCCCGCCGTCGCCGAAATCATTCTTAATCAGGCCCCAGAGCAGGGAGATCAGCTACCATCATGGGTTGCCGGGTGGATTCCATGGCGACATCTCAATATCCCACTAATCGACTTCGGCGCATTACAGAGCGGTGGCACGGCCTCTGATTTCGGCGCTAGCACCAGAATATTGGTGCTCAATAGCTTTGGTGAGGGCCACAGCCATCATTACTACGCCATCATGACCAGAGGATTCCCCCACACATTGCGTGTCGAGGCAGACTGTGAAATGACAACCCAGAGCGCTACTGAGAATGGCAACTGTATTAAAATTGATTTGCAGGTAGACAGTGAGAAGCTGCTGTTACCAGACTTCAGTCAAATCGAGACCTATCTGAAAGAGATCCCGCTCTACTACTGACATCTCAGGCTAGAACCTATGACTGCCTGTCCGCAGATTTAAGTGTTGAACAGTCTGCGGCAGGTGGTAGTCTTACCCCATAAATTTAATAAGAAATAAAAGGGGTAGGTATGAACGGTTTGATGATGGATTCGCAGCTCACTATTACGTCAATAATGAAGCATGCAGATAGAATTAATGGCAAGAGCGAAATTGTTTCAGTCACCGGTGATAATCCACACCATAAGTACACCTATAAAGATGCATTCCAACGTGTTCGCAAGCTCGCAAATGCCCTGCAGGGCGTGGGTTTCGAGCCCGGCGACCGAATAGCGACACTGGCTTGGAATGACTATCGCCACTTTGAGCTCTACTACGCCATTTCTTGCTCAGGCCAAGTTTGCCACACCGTTAACCCGCGCCTATTCCCTGAACAAATAGACTTTATTATCAATCATGCGGAAGATCAGTGGGTCTTCACTGACCCCATGTTTGTGCCCCTTCTTGAATCGCTCAAAGACAAGCTGCCCACAGTGCGCGGCTACGTTATTATGACCGACGAAGCCCATATGCCAGAGACCAGCCTGGCCAACACCCATTGCTATGAAACATTTATTGGCGATCAGCCAGACAGCTTTAACTGGCCCGATCTTGAGGAAAATACTGCCAGCTCAATGTGCTATACCTCCGGCACCACCGGCAATCCTAAAGGCGTGCTCTACAGTCACCGCAGCACGGTATTGCACTCCATTGTTGGTTCCATGCCAGATTTGATGAACCTTTCATCAAACGACGTAGTTATGCCCATCGTGCCTATGTTTCACGTCAATGCATGGGGAACTGCTTACAATGCCCCTATGACTGGCGCCAAGCTAGTATTCCCGGGGCCAAAAATGGCTGACGGTGAGACACTGACCAAGCTTATCAATGAAGAAAACGTTAACTATTCTCTGGGTGTGCCCACGGTTTGGTTGGCACTTGTTGGCTACCTCAATGCCACAGGTAAGACCATAGAAACTCTCAAGTCGGTCGTCTGTGGAGGTTCTGCCTGCCCACTGTCCCTTATCCAAGAAATGGAGAGACATGGCGTTATGGTCCATATGGGCTGGGGTATGACCGAGATGAGTCCACTGGGTTCTTACAATCGACCCATGGATTGGATGAAAGACAGTACTCAGGAAGAGCAGGACGTTTACCGTGTTCGCGCTGGTCGTATGGTGTATGGCGTAGAGATGAGAATCGTCGATGAAAATCACAACGAGCTCCCCTGGGACGGAATTGCCTCAGGTTTATTACTGGTTAAAGGCCCCTGGGTTATCAGCGGCTACTACCGCCTGGATGAGAAACCAGCCCTGGATGCCGATGGCTGGTTCGATACGGGCGACATGGCCGCTATTGATGAGTATGGCTATGTCACTATCACCGACCGCGTGAAAGACGTTATTAAGTCTGGGGGTGAGTGGATTAGCTCCATTGACGTGGAAAATGCTGCAATGGGGCATCCAGATGTCCAGGAAGCTGCGGTAATTGGTGTTTCTGATCCCAAGTGGACCGAGCGCCCACTACTAATTGTTATTCCCGTTGAAGGAGCAACGCCCGATAAAGATGCCATCTTGGCCTCTCTGGAAGGCAAGATTGCCAAGTGGTGGATTCCAGGTGACTGCGTGTTTGTTGAAGAAATACCTCATACAGCTACAGGCAAAATTAGTAAAAAGGATCTTCGCGATACCTTTAAAGATTACTCCTACTAACTCAGGTCAACGAAAGCGAGCCCGTGACGTTTTTAAGCTGACACAGAAACAGGAGCAATAGATTATGAGACATTGGATTATATTTACAGCGTTGGCCCTAGTGTCAGTTTGGAGTCTAGCGGGCCATCATGGCGGAGGTCACGACAAAGGCGGCATGTTCAAGCACGCCGATCTCGATAAGAACGGCAGTATTTCCCTAGAGGAGCATGAAGCGGCAATACAGAAAATGGCTGATAAAAGGCGCCAGAAATTTAATAAAATGGATGCTGATGGCGACGGCGCAGTAACAATGGAAGAGGCTAAAGCCCAACGCAAAGAAATGCATAGCAAACATATGCACAAAGAGGCGGATGAATAGGCCCAACACACCCACAGTCGTAAATTAAAGGGCCGCTAGCTTCCAGTTAGTGGCCTTTTTTATGTACCCATTTTTGATGTTATAAAAAGGGCAAATAATTTGCACCCACAATGGAAGTCGCGCATCATTGCGCCTGAACTAATCCATGGTGTTTTATGACTGATTTTCTGATTGCTCCCTCCATACTTGCTGCTAACTTCGCCCGACTGGGAGAAGAGGTAGATAACGTGCTCGAAGCGGGTGCCGACATTGTGCATTTCGACGTTATGGACAATCATTATGTTCCCAATCTGACTATCGGGCCCATGGTCTGTAAAGCCCTTCGCGATCATGGCGTTACCGCTCCGATTGATGTACATCTAATGGTACAGCCAGTAGACGACCTGATTCGTATGTTTGCCGATGCCGGCGCGACTTATATTACTTTTCATCCAGAAGCCTCAGGTCATATAGACCGCTCGCTGCAGTTAGTGCGCGAACTGGGCTGTAAAGCCGGTCTGGTTTTAAATCCGGGCACTAGCTTGGAAGCGATGCGCTGGGTAATGGACAAAATGGATATGCTGCTGCTGATGTCAGTTAACCCAGGATTTGGCGGGCAGAAGTTTATCCCCGCAACGCTCGACAAACTCCGCGAAGCACGCAAACTGATCGATGCCAGCGGTTATGATATTCGCCTA
>CAJJAS010000168.1 GCA_905182245.1 gamma proteobacterium HTCC2207
GTATGCTTAGTGCCTGCCGCAAGATGGCAGCGAGCGGCATACCCCTGTTAGGCATTAACCGTGGACGGCTTGGCTTTCTCACGGATATATCCCCAGACGAAATCGAAGCCCGCGTTATGCCGGTACTTAATGGCGAATACAAGCAGACGCGACGCTTTATGCTGGAGACCACGGTCACCCGTAATGGCCAAGAAATTGGCACAGGCACGGCACTGAATGACATCGTGCTACACCCTGGTATGTCGGTGCGTATGATGACCTTCGAACTCTATGTGGATGGCGAATTCGTCTACAGCCAGCGCTCCGATGGACTTATTGTAGCTACGCCCACCGGCTCGACAGCCTATGCCCTCTCTGCAGGCGGCCCTTTATTATTCCCTGAGCTAGATGCCATTGTGGTGGTGCCATTAAACCCTCACACATTGAGCAGCCGTCCCATTGCACTCCATGGCAATGCACAGATAGAACTTCGGGTTAGCTCGCGAAATGAACTGCGCCCATTGGTTACCTGTGACGGCCATAATGACTTTACGACTGAACCCGGTGATGTCATTACCATTCGTAAGCACGCCAACGATATTCAGTTAATTCACCCGAAAGATAATAATTTTTACGGTGTTTGTCGGTCCAAGTTGGGCTGGGGAAGTCGGCTCGGCGTAAAACGATAAACCACTGACAAAACGGACTCTTTAACAGCATGTCGCAACAGCTCAATTGGCTACTGGCCGCCAGACAACATCCCGCGGTGACGATACTGATTATCGCCAGCGTGCTCGGTGGTCTGATCAGTTCCTTTTTCCCGCAGCTTCAGCGCGTTCTATTTTTCGGCAACCTGGCCTCAGGGGAATACTGGCGTATTATCACACCCATATTCCTGCATTTTGGCTTGGTTCACCTAGTCTTTAATAGCCTCTGGCTGAGTATGCTCGGCAGCCGTATTGAGGAGCTCGCTGGCTCATCGCACCTACTATTACTGGTACTGTTGAGTGGCGCTTTTTCTAATATGGCGCAGTTTATCTGGTCCGGCACTGTCTATTTTGGCGGCATGTCAGGGGTGGTCTATGCACTGCTGGGTTATATCTGGATTAAAAATAAGATGTGGCCCCATCCACTGCTGCACCTGCCCCCGGGTATTGTTGGCTTTATGTTGGGTTGGCTATTGGTGTGCATGACCGGCATTCTCGACTTACTGTTAGGGGTAGGGGTGGCGAACGCAGCGCATCTGGGTGGGCTGGTAATTGGTATGTTATTGGGCGGTATCTTTGGCCTACTTAATAGATTTAAAAAAGGGTAATCAGTATGGATTTAAAGCAGCTTCTAGACAGCATTACCCCAGAGGTCTACGAAAGTCTTAAGCGCGCCATCGAAGTGGGTAAATGGCCAGATGGCCGAGTACTGACGGGTGGTCAACAAGAGCTCTGTATCCAGGCCGTTATTGCCTATGACGAACGCAAGCCTGCCGACCAACGTACCGGTTATGTACCACCAAAAACTACCGCCTGCGCACCTGAGGTGCCAGAAGAAACCCCTATAAAGTGGAAAAATTAATGTCAGTTGAAGCCTCAGGCCATCTCGCAAAAATGGAAGTAACTCTGGATGCCGAGGGTAGAGTTGACTATCAGCTCCCCTTAGATGATCAGCGTATTCCCATGAATAGATTGATCGGCAAGGCTATTTCCATAGAGCATCTAGGTGACATTCACTGCATTCACTGTGGACGCCGTTCAAAGAAAAGTTTTAGTCAGGGTTACTGTTATCCCTGTTTTACCAAACTGCCGCAGTGCGACACCTGCATTATGAGCCCTGAAAAATGTCACTTTCATCATGGCACCTGTCGCGATCCGGAATGGGGCGAGAAGTTTTGTTTTACCGACCACTTTGTTTACCTGTCTAATACCTCCGGCGTTAAGGTGGGTATTACCCGAGGCACACAGCTGCCAACTCGTTGGATAGATCAGGGCGCCACTCAGGGGTTACCCATCTTTAGAGTCCAGACTCGTTATCAGGCCGGCCTGGTTGAAGACTGTCTCCGTGAACATATCGCCGATAAGACCCACTGGCAGAAAATGTTAAAAGGCGACTCAGAGTTTGTTGATCTGCACCTTTTGCGTGATGAGTTAATGGCCAAGTCAGAAGAGGGTCTGGAGTTTCTCGAACAGGAACATGGCCTGCAAGCGTTGCAGCGTTTATATAATGAAACCATCACCGATATTAAGTTTCCGGTTGAGCAATTTCCCGAGAAAGTTAAAAGTTTAAACCTCGACAAACAGCCATTGGTAGAAGGCATTCTCCAGGGCATAAAGGGCCAGTATCTAATTATGGATACTGGTGTTATCAATATGCGCAAGTTCACTGCTTACAATGTTAAGTTCACTGCCTAAAGTAAAAAGGATTTTTTACATGAGAGACCCAGCACCACAAACGATTTATCTTAACGACTATAAAGTCAGCCCATTCCTAATTAACAAAACGGATTTAGTTTTTGACTTAGGCGAACATAGCACCAGAGTAACAACGACTTTAACGGTTGAGCGGAATCCACAAAGTACTGAGCAAGATGCGGTACTCGTACTCCATGGCAGTGCAGAGTTAGATCTTCAGTCAGTACAGATTAATGGCCAGCTATTGGGCGAGGGAGACTATGTTCAAGACAGTGATTCTCTGACTCTAAACAATATGCCAGTTAGCGGTGTTATTACCACTGAGGTACTTATAAAGCCCCAGTTAAACACCACGATGATGGGCCTTTACCGCTCCCGCACCCTGTACTGCACCCAGTGTGAAGCAGAGGGTTTTCGCGATATTACCTATTACTTGGACCGCCCGGATGTGATGTCTGAATTCACTACCAGGGTCATCGCAGATAAGGCCACTTATCCGGTACTGCTCTCAAATGGAAACCCGATTGATCAGGGTGATCTTGAGGGCGGTAAGCATTTTGTTACCTGGCATGATCCCTTTAAAAAGCCGGCTTATTTATTTGCCTTAGTGGCTGGCACTTTGGCCTGTGTGGAAGATAGCTTCACCACAATGTCTGGTCGCGACATTAAGCTACAAATATTTGTCGAAGAAAAAGATTTAGATAAATGTGCCCATGCCATGTTGTCATTGAAAAACTCCATGGCCTGGGACGAAGAAACCTATGGTCGCGAATACGATCTAGATATCTTTATGATTGTCGCGGTCGATGATTTCAATATGGGGGCCATGGAAAACAAAGGTCTGAATATTTTTAATACCTCAGCGGTTCTGGCTAATCCAAGAACGACAACCGATGCTTCTTTTCAGCGGGTAGAAGCCATTGTTGCTCATGAGTATTTTCATAATTGGTCGGGCAACCGCGTTACCTGTCGCGACTGGTTTCAGCTGAGTCTGAAAGAAGGGTTTACGGTTTATCGGGATTCGCAATTTTCTGCGGATATGAACTCTCCGACAGTAAAGCGTATTGAAGACGCGTCTTATCTTCGCACCCACCAGTTTGCAGAAGATGGCGGCCCCATGTCCCATCCGGTGCAGCCAGACTCTTATATGGAGATTAATAATTTTTATACGCTAACGGTGTACGAGAAAGGCTCTGAAGTTGTGGGCATGATCCGTACCCTATTAGGGCCTGATACCTTCAGAAAAGGCAGTGACCTGTACTTTGATCGTCACGACGGTCAGGCTGTGACTATCGAAGAATTTGTGCGCGCCATGGAAGATGCCAGTGGTCGCGATCTCACTCAGTTCCGCCGCTGGTATAAGCAATCCGGTACTCCTGTATTAAAAGTGCGATCTCAGCATGATGCCGAAGCGCAAACCTTAACCCTAGACTTTGAACAGAGCTGCCCAGCAACACCGGGTCAGAACGAAAAGCTGCCCTTTGTTATTCCCGTTAAGCTGGGCCTAGTCGGCGAGAAAGGTAACGACCTTGTGCTTAATGCCAACGGTGATACCCAGATTATTTATGAGCTTAACGAAGCCAAGCAAACATTGCTCATAGAGGGAGTAGGGGAGTCAGCAGTACCCTCGTTACTGAGAGGGTTGTCTGCACCAGTAAAGCTCGACTACGGCTATAGCACAGAGCAGCTAGCGCATTTGATGGCCAATGATAGCGATGGTTTTAATCGCTGGGACGCCAGCCAGACATTATGTCTTGGTGTATTGAAGCAGCTCACCCAAGATAGTCTGCGCGATCGTCCGATGGCCCTCAATAGCCAGGTAATAGACGCCTACCGTGCACTGTTAACCGATGAGTCCCTTGACCCGGCAATGGTAGCCCTGATGTTGCAGCTGCCCAGTGAAGCATTGCTCCACGAAGAGGCAGAGATCATTCATGCCGCGGCCATTCATGACGCACGCAGTTTTGTGCGCACGGCATTGGCCGGCTCATTAGCCGACCAATTTATGGCTCTCTACCAGCGTCATAATACCCAGCCAACCTATGCCCCCGATGCACAGCAAATAGGGAGTCGCAGTCTTAAAAATGCCGCCCTCAACTATTTGATGCTAGTCGGTGACACCGGCATTAAATTAGCCTGGCAGCAGTTTGAATCGGCCGATAACATGACCGATAAAGCCGCGGCACTGAGCGCTCTAGTTAATTGCCCAGAAGCTTCTAAATATGCAGAGCAGGCATTGGCTGAGTTTGAAGCAGAGTATCGCGACGAAGCACTGGTGATGAACCTGTGGCTACAGATTCAGGCGATTAATAGCCAGACCGGCGGTTTAGCTCGGGTACGTGACCTGATGAATCATTCAGCCTTTACCATGAGCAACCCTAACAAACTGAGAAGCCTAATTGGCGCATTCTGCAATGCTAATCTGGTTAATTTCCATAACCCAGATGGCTCGGGTTACGCGTTTTTACAGGAGCAGGTTATTGCTCTCAACAATAAGAATCCACAAGTGGCAGCTAGGCTGGTTACACCATTAACTCGCTGGAAACAGTTTCCCGAACCCAATAGCGGATTAATGCGCAAGGCGTTGCAGGCCATTGCTGATGAGCCCGGATTGGTCAAAGATGTACTAGAAATTGCGACTAAGTCACTCTAGCTGAAATCTATTTAATACTGGATATCCCAGTAAACTAGAGGGATACAGTCGTATTTTAGGATTTTACAGAAGGTTTTTACTGATATGTGTCAGCGGTCCGGTGAATCTATGGACTAACCTTTAGGTATCAGTTCGATGATCTTGCACGATCTTAATTGAACTGATGCTCGGGTGGGCTGGTCGCTAAGACTTTGAGTATTGATTCCCGTTAATACGCCCCGCCTGAGCGGTATCTAACCCTAAATTTTAGGAGGCTTTTTTAAGCCTCCTTTTTTTATGCGGGGAGTTTATTTGGGGGGGCTATTTGGCATTCTGGCTTACATTACGCCGTTCTGGGTTAAAGTCCGCCATTCTCGCTTACATTACGTCATTCTCGCGTAGGCGGGAATCGTCTAGAGGTACCAGCCTTCGCTGGCATGACAGGGAATCTGCTAGAGGCCCCAGCCTTCGCTGGGGTGACGTTGCTCCGCTGGGGAGTTAGGTGATATTCGTTACAGTGGCTAGTGAGTTGTGATTATAGGGAGAATTTGAATGAAGGAATATATATCTAAGATTAAAGGGCAGTGTCATTGCGGCAATATTTGGTTTGAGTTCTATACCAATATTAAACTGAGTAATCTGCCTGTTCGGCGCTGCCAATGTGGATTTTGTAAACTTCATGGTGCCGCAACGGCACGTGATCCAAATGGAACGGCGAAGATGTTCGTTACCGATTTAGACTCTCTTAAATTGTATCGCTTTGCTACTGAATCAACTGATTTTGTTATTTGTAAAAATTGTGGTGTTTATGTTGGGGCGGTTTTAGCTGACGGGGAGAGAAAGGTGGCTACGCTTAATATGAATCTGACTGAATTGATTACATTACGTCATTCTCGCGTAGGCGGGAATCTTCATGAGGTACCAGCCTACGCTGGCATGACGGGGAATCTTCTGGAGGTATTAGCCCCAGCCTTCGCTGGGGTGACGTTCCTTCGCTGGTATGACGTGATGGTGCTACGTTAGCCGAATAACGACTTCAGTGCAGCGAGTGATTCTTCACCCTTTGCCTGATTTTCTTCGGCGCTAATCGCTGGGCTATTGCCGCCAATCTTAATCAAATCATCTTCTGGCAACTCATCCACAAACCGACTTGGCGTTGTTGCCGATGTCTCACCAAATTGCGTCCGCTGTCGGGCGCTGGTCATGGTTAGGGTGCGCTGGGCGCGGGTAATACCTACGTAAGCTAGACGGCGTTCTTCTTCAATAGCACCACCTTCTACGCTGTTTTTGTGGGGCAGAATATCTTCTTCCATGCCGATCATAAATACGTGTAAAAACTCTAACCCTTTGGCGGCATGCAAGGTCATTAACTGGACTTTATCGTCGGCGGACTCTTCTTGTTCACGGTCGAGTAGGTCTCGGAGTATGAGTTTGGCGATAGCATTTTCTATGCGACTGTCGCCGTTTTCGGTTTCGTTTTCTTCTTCGTCGCGCTTCAGGACTTGGGAGAGTTGCGAAAGTAAAAACTGCACATTTTCCCAGCGCTTTTGGGCGACGTGATCGTTACTGGCATTGAGTTGCAGCCAGCCTAAATAGTCGGCGTCGTCGAGCATCTCATTGATGGCGGCCATGGGGGCGTTGTCATAGATATTGCGATTAACGTTTTGTATCCAGTGTTTGAAGCGTTTTAGGCGCTCCAAATTATTGGCGGGCATGGTGGCGGTAAGACCGACTTCGTCTATTGCCTCGTACAGGGACAGATTGCGCTGGTTGGCATATTCACCGAGTTTTTCTAACGTAGTGGGCCCGATCTGGCGTCTTGGGGTGTTGATAATTCTAAGTAATGCGTTGTCGTCGCTGGGGTTAATAATTAACCGCAGGTAGGCCATGACGTCTTTGATTTCAGTTTTGGCGAAGAAGGATTGGCCGCCGGTTATTTCGTAGGGAATATTTTGGGTTTGCAGTTTTATCTCGACGAGTTTGGCTTGGTAGTTGCCTCTATAGAGTACGGCGAAGTCGCTGTATTTGCAGCGGCGCTTGAGGCGCATGTCGATGATCTCATTGACCACCCGTTCGCATTCAGTTTCTTCGTTTTCGCTGCTGATAAATCGCAGTGGGTCGCCGGGGCCCAGTTCACTCCAAAGCACTTTGCTGATCAGGTGAGGATTGTTATCAATTAATGTGTTGGCGGCTTTTAGGATGCGGCCGGTCGAGCGATAGTTTTGCTCGAGCTTAATAATATTCAGGGCTGGGAAATCTTCTTGCAGCTGCATGAGATTTTCCGGGCGGGCACCGCGCCAGGCATAGATGGACTGATCGTCGTCGCCTACTACGGTGAGAGCCTGCTTTTCATTAACGAGCGTTTTTACCAGCTCGTACTGGGCGAGGTTGGTGTCTTGATATTCGTCTACTAGCAGGTAGCGGATGCGCTTTTTCCACTTTTCTAGAATCTCTGGATTCTGTCTGAACAGCATCACTGGAGTCATGATGAGGTCGTCGAAGTCTACGGCGTTGTAGGCTTTGAGGGCGCGCTGGTAGCGTTCGTACAGCATGGCGATGGCCTGTTCGCCGGTGCTGTTGGAAGCACCTACCGCTTGGCCGGGTTCGAGCAATGAGTTTTTCCAGTTGGAGATGGTGCTCTGTGCGGTATCTATTAGTTTTTCGTCGAGTTCGGTGTGGCGTACCAGTAGTTCTTTAAGCAGTTTGCGGCAGTCTTCTTGGTCAAGAATGGAAAAGCCAGGGCGGAAGCCTAGGGTTTTGATTTCGGTGCGAATAATGGTCAGGCCGAGGTTGTGAAAGGTGGAGACGGTGAGGCCTTTGCCTTCGCTCTTGCCCAGTAGGCTGGAGACTCGAGCTTTCATTTCACGGGCGGCTTTGTTGGTGAAGGTCACCGCGGCAATATTGCGTGCGGGTATGCCGCACTCTTCCACTAGGTACGCAATTTTGCGGGTGATTACGCTGGTTTTACCACTGCCCGCGCCAGCAAGTACTAGCAACGGGCCGTCGATATATTTCAGCGCGGCCTGCTGTTGGGGGTTTAGATTTTGAGCCATTTAGTGGTTATTA
>CAJJAS010000169.1 GCA_905182245.1 gamma proteobacterium HTCC2207
CGGAACCGAATGAGCGAAATCAAAGGCCTAGTTCTCCTTGTTGGAGATGACGACGTTAGGCTACAGAGAGCAAAGGCAGACTTCCAGAGTGTTGGCAGGGACTGTTTGGCTGCGCCAGATTTACAGGGCATTGCCGCCCTTTGTTCAGACCCCCTTAATCAACCGGTTGTTCTCTTCTCTGAAAATATTGTCTTAACCGGCTCCGCCCCAACAAATCAAACTGACCTCCTGCGCCAACTCTGTGCCGAACATCTTATTATTATTTCGCTGTGTGAAGAAGATAAAGCTCAGATAGCAGACTATTTCAGACTCGGTGTTGCCGATGTTATTTTACAGGGAGTAGATCAGGCAGATATCGAAAGCACATTACTGCGCATCAAGAATTTAGCCGATGCCCGTCAGCATGCCCAAGCCTACAGTGCCGAGCTAAAGCGCACTAATGACGAATTACAGGAAAGCCTGCGCCTATTAAAGCAGGATCAGCTAGCCGGTCTTGAAGTACAAAAAAGCCTAATGCCCGAGAGTCCCCTAAAGTTTGGCGACTACGAAATATCTCATTCTATTACCCCGTCACTGTATCTAAGCGGTGACTTTGTCGGTTATAACTTCGTATTAGATCGCTACCTTCTGTTTTACTTTGCCGATGTCTCAGGTCACGGCGCATCCTCAGCCTTTGTTACGGTACTGCTGCGCTTTATGATTGGTCGGGTTATACGCAGGCATCAATTAGAAAAAGACTATGTGGCGCTGGCCCATGCTCCCGATGGACTGGTAGAGCATATTAACAGCCAGTTGCTGGCCACAGGCCTAGGCAAGCATCTAACCATTGTTGCCGGCTCCCTAGATACAGAGACCAATACTCTGCGTTATGTGGTTGGCGCACAGCAGCCCCAGCCCATATTAATAACCGATGGCAAAGCAGAATACTTGCCAGGAAAAGGCAAGCCCGTAGGCATATTTGAAGATGCCAACTGGGTCATCGAAGAGCTTGCCCTGCCAGAGGAGTTTGCTCTCATACTGCTGTCGGACGGTGTGTTCGATCTGGTGCCAGATAAAGAACTGGTTGATAAAGAGCAGACATTACTCCGATATCTAGCGGCCGGTTCAGGTGATATTAATAACCTAAAAGAAAAGCTATTTATTGATTACATTGAAGACCCTCAAGACGATATTTCAGTGTTGCTGCTGTCCCGAGGCATGACTCAATGAGCTCCGGAAAAATACTGGTATCAGATGAGCAGGGCAACTACCTATTAAAGTTCAGTGGCGATGTTCGTGTCACGCTCTGCGGTTCATTAAATCGCCATATGGAAACTATCTTTGGCAGTGAGCATGTTAAGCAGGTAGTAGTGGATATGCTTGAAGCAGAATGTGTCGACAGTACGACCCTGGGCCTCATGGCCAAGCTGGGACTCTACTGCCGCAAGGAATACGGCATTAATGTGCAGGTATTTTGTCAGAATCCGAGTATCTTACGCACCCTCGATTGCATGGGCTTTGATGAAATATTTGATATCTTTCAAGAGGTGCCAGATATTGATGCCGAACTCCACGAGATCGGCAGTGTGAACACAGAGATAGATGAGATTCGTCAGCAGGTGTTAGAAGCTCACAAGCTGCTTATGGCACTTAATCCGGATAACAGTAAAGAATTTACAGACCTGATCAGAGCGCTAGAATCAGGTCAGTAATGTTGTGCCTAGCTCTGGTTTTTAGCGGCTAGCTTGCAGCGAATAAAGTCACTGTGCAGAATATGCAGTAAATCAGCCACTCGGCGAATAATTCCTTCCTCATGCTTATCCAAATGACCATCGGCAAATGCCACACGCCACATCGCCATCATTAGTGCCATTTTCTTATCATGGTCATAATGGGCATTAATCTCGCGGGTAAACTGATACAGGGAAGTGGCTTCAGCGACTTCGTCCCGTGACAGTAAAATTAACTCATCAATTTGCTCACTACTGATGTCTAGCATCTCGCTTAGGGTGCCGCTGATTGACTGCAGCTCCTGCTCGTCGAGATTACCATCAATAACCATCACCTCAATCAACAGAGCAGCGGTCGCCAACTGCTCAGTCGTCAATGTATTGTCGTCGGCTTCAACAACGTTCTTATTAAAAAATGCTTTAATTTTATTTATCATTAGCTGAGATCTTTTAACCAGGTTTCGAGTTTAATTTGGTCGGCCACAAAGCTGCGGATACCATGAGAGAGTTTTTCGGTTGCCATAGGGTCTGCATTTAACTCGTAGCGAAAAGCACTCTCGCCTGCAAGTTTGTAACGGATAGTGGCGCCAGTATCGGCTGGGTTTAACTTGCGCTCGAGCACGCCAAAATCATCGTCCAGCGCCTGCAGTAATTGCGGGCTAATAGTCAGTCGATCACAGCCAGCCAACTCAGTAATTTCATCGGTGTTTCTAAAGCTCGCGCCCATAACGACCGTCTTGTAACCGCTCTGTTTGTAATAGTTGTAGATGCGGGTTACCGACTGCACGCCGGGGTCATCGGCTGGGGCGTATTCTGTTAGGCCCGTTGATGCTTTGTACCAATCAAGAATTCTGCCAACAAAAGGCGAGATCAAAAATGCACCGGCATCGGCGGCTGCCACTGCCTGAGTAAAGTTAAACAGCAATGTTAGATTGCAGTTAATGCCTTCTTTCTCAAGCTGTTCTGCCGCCTTAATACCTTCCCAGGTAGAGGCCATTTTAATTAGCACGCGTTCTTTGCCAATGCCTGCCTGTTCGTAAAGAGCAATCAGTTCGCGGGCCTTAGCGATAGAAGCAGTAGTATCAAAAGATAACCGGGCATCCACCTCAGTGGAAACACGACCGGGAATCTGTTCAAGAATTTTCTTACCGAAACCCACGGCCAGGCCATCCATGCAGGCGGCAACCTGCTCATTGCTCGAGAGCCTGCCATTCATAGTGGTCGACACCACGCCATTAACAAGATCGCGATAGGCCGGCATCTGTGCGGCTTTTAATAGCAGAGAAGGGTTGGTGGTGGCATCCTCTGGTGAGTACTGAGCAATGGCATCAAAATCGCCAGTGTCCGCGACTACAGTCGTCATTTCTTTTAGCTGGGCCAGCTTACTTTTGTTGCTGCTCATTAACTTATTACTCCGGATGTTTTTTCTAATGCGGTGGTTAAAACCTCAATGGTAGCTCCAGGTTTAAACGCGTTTTCACTAATATGACGTCTATACAGGCGAGCACCTGGCATACCGTGAAACAGACCCAAAATATGTCGGGTCATGGCGTTTAGTTTGGTACCTTTACTGAGTTCATTATCTATATAGTGTAAAAACTCAGCGGCTATTTGTTCGCGTGTTTTTATAGGGTCGATACTGCCGTAGATATCTTGATCCACCCGAGCCAGCAAGTATGGATTGGTATAGGCCTCACGCCCAACCATCACGCCATCGAGATGCTGTAGATGCTCACTTGTCTGCTCAAGGGTAGTCACGCCACCGTTAATAATGATCTCTAAGTGCGGAAAATCTTTTTTCAGCTGATAGACCCGATCATAGTTTAGTTCAGGGATTTCACGGTTTTGTTTTGGGCTCAGACCCTTTAGCCAGGCCTTGCGTGCATGGACCAAAAAGACCTCGCAGCCACTCTCGGCAACTCGGCCAACAAAGTCGCGCAGAAACTCATAGGAATCATAGTCATCGACACCAATACGGTGCTTGACCGTAACGGGTAGGTCTACGGCATCGCGCATTGCCGATATGCAGTTCGCCGTTATCTCTGCATCTTTCATCATTACGGCGCCAAACATACCATTTTGCACACGATCGCTAGGGCAGCCACAGTTTAAATTAATTTCCGCGTAGGCATATTCCGCGGCCATTTTACAGGCCTTAGCTAAATCTTGCGGGTTGCTGCCGCCGAGCTGAAGAGCCACTGGATGCTCGAAGGCATCCATCTGCAAGTGATGGTCAGAGTCGCCATGAAGAATTGCACCCGTAGTTAACATTTCCGTATATAGCATGGACTGCTTACTGATCAGGCGCAGAAAATAGCGACAGTGGCGATCGGTCCAGTCGAGCATCGGGGCAACACAGAATTTTCTGTTAATTTTCAAGGACTTAGCTTCACTCGCGTCAATTTTAGTACATTTCCAAACATCTTATAACTCTTTGATTTACAACGATTAATCACTTTAAGGCATTTTCATACTTTTTCGTACTGTGCCAAATTTGTGCCAAATGGATTTGCCCAACGTCCCTGTTAGCATTGCGTTTACGGTTATATAATTAACGCTTAATAAACGGGAGTGTGCCAAATGGGGAGTATACAGAAAAGATCAGGTAAGTTGGGTGTCAGCTACAGGGTACAAATACGCAACCCAGGTGGGGGCACTAGCTTAATAACAAAAACATTCGCCAAAAA
>CAJJAS010000170.1 GCA_905182245.1 gamma proteobacterium HTCC2207
GTGCTTTTAATCGTATTCTTAATCGTACTTTAGAGAATATTCCAGACGTTGATTGCATGGCTAGGCATCCTTAATAGGGTTTTTATAAAGTTTAGCACCGTCGTCAGCAATGGGTTAATGTTAAGAAAAGTGGGATGATCTTTTGTCGCGCAGATTATCAGCGGGTACAATGCTCTCCACCTAATTATTTACGCTAGAGGCATAAGAACGTGCGAGCACTGTGGCTGTTTATAAAATTTCTGATGGTTGTTGCTATTGCATTGGTTGGCGCTATGTTCGCCATGGAAAATAGCCAGCAACTGGCTGTTAACTTCATTCTGTTTAGTAGTCCCGAGATTAGTCTGGGTCTCTGGCTGATTTTATTTTTAGCGGCGGGCACCTTGCTAGGTATTTTGGCCAGCTCGTTAATTATTGCCTCCTACCGTCGTAAATTGGCTCGCGCCACCAAAAAGGATTAGCCGACTTATGCCTTCAAACTCTCCCGTCATTGTTGCCCTGGATTTCGATAATCAACAGGCCGCCTTGTCATTAGCGGATCAGCTTGATCCATCTCAGTGCAGACTTAAGGTTGGTAAAGAACTCTTTACAGCGGCTGGTCCAGAGTTAGTGAAAGCTCTCGTCGCTCGGGATTTTGATGTATTCCTCGACTTAAAATTTCATGATATTCCCAATACCGTGGCCAAGGCCGTAAAGGCGTCGGCGGATCTGGGTGTCTGGATGGCTAATGTGCATGCCTCTGGAGGCAGTCGCATGATGAGAGCGGCCAAACAGGCTCTAGACGAGCACGGCAGCGATATGCAGTTGATCGCGGTTACCGTGTTAACCAGTATGGATGATGCCGATTTGTTGGAGACTGGTGTTCAGCGCAGCCCTAGCGATCAGGTTATGCATCTGGCTCAGCTGACACAAAAATCTGGTTTGCAGGGCGTGGTTTGTTCTGCCCAAGAGGTAAGTGCGTTAAAGTCTGCCCTAGGCCCAGACTTTAAATTGATTACCCCAGGAATACGTCTGCCAGACAGCGCAGCTGATGACCAACGTCGTATTGTCAGCCCCACAGATGCCGTTGCGATGGGTAGTGACTATCTGGTGATTGGCCGTCCTATTACTCAGTCAGCGCAGCCGCTAGAAACTCTGCGCCAGATCAACCAATCCCTGACATAAACTCGGTCAATCGTCGGTTAATCTTTCTGGAAGACACGCACATAGTCGACCAGCATGCGCTGAGGAAATACTGTTGTTGCGTTGGGTGATCCCGGCCAATTGCCGCCCACGGCGACATTAAATATAAAGAAAAACTCTTCTCTAAATGCGGCCATACTTGCAGGCGTAATATCCATAAAATGGACTTGGATATCATCGATATACCAGGTTATTGAATTGCTATCCCATATAATCGTGAACACATGAAAAACACTGGCAAGGGTTTCTCCGTCGGCCAATGTTAGCTCGCCGCCATAGTAGGTATGGGAGCCATTATCCGACCAATGGATAGTGCCATGGGTAGTGTTCTCTCGGCCACTGCCGCCAATCATCTCCATAATGTCGATTTCACCACTGTTGGGCCAGCCCACTGTAGAGAAGCTCTGCCCCAACATCCATAATGCCGGCCATAGCCCCTGGCCTTCAGGGGTTACTGCGCGAATATCAATGCGACCATAACGAAAGCTCTGCTTATCTTGGGTCTTTATCCGCGAGGAGGTATAGGCTGCACCGCCAAATGATTCTTCTTTGGCTTCAATAATGAGTAGGCCTTCGCGAACACAGGTATTCTCAGGCCGATAATACTGTAGTTCGTTATTACCCCAACCACTGTTGCCGGTCTCAAATGTCCAGCTGTCTTGATCAAGGCTGGTGCCAGAGAACTCGTCGGACCAGACTAATGAATAACCACTGTAAGTTTGTGCGCTGGTGTAGCCATAGTAGGAGGGGATTGTCAGGCTAGCATCAGAACTGTCATCAGTAGATGCAATGCAAACAGCCGGCGCTGTCACGGTAACTGTTCGTGTCGCAGTTGCCGGATTGCCCGCGGCATCCATTGCCGTATAAGTGAGGGTATAGGTTCCTGGCGCAGTGCCGACGGCTCCTGAAGTGGTTACGGCTATAGCGCCATCAGTATTATCAACCGCAGTAACCAGGGTGTCGGTATAGGCAGTCCCCTGCTCATGGTTGACCGCAGTAGCGCCATTAAGGTTAATCACTGGATTGGTGGTGTCTGCTGCGGTGTTGTTACCTGTGCCACCTCCGCCGCCACCACAGGCTATGATAGCCAGTGCTGTCATCGCAGCAATCAGACTTTGATGGGCAAATCGAGGCAGAAATTTTAGCGCCATGATGTTCTCGTTAATTATTGTAGTTTTACCGTGGTTACACGCAGTTGCGAACACCTGAGCCCCTATTTTCGAGCTTAGCAGGGACATTCGCCATCTAGATACGCCAAATGGGAGTGCTATTGCGATAAAGAGGCCGCAATAACGGGCTCACGATAAAATGGCTTAAGTAGCACTGCTTGTAATCTGGGCGCAGCCATCTATGATTTAGTCGTCTTAACAAGGAAAGTAATCATGGAATTAGATAGATTGAAGTTAAAAGCTGCCGAAGCGGATTTTTTGCGCCGTTTCCCTGAGGGATTTGCTGATCCAGAAATGCAGGCCATAGGTAAAAAACATGCCATGGGCAAGATGGTCACCATGGCTGAAGAGCTGTTTAGCAAGAAAGCCTTGAAAGATATTGATGCCAGCGCCGAGAATATGATCAAAATGGTCTCTCGTTCGTCCATGGTATCTATGTTCGAAAAGCCTAAATTTCGTGACTTTGTCCGTTGTCTGAGTGCAGGTGACCGAACCTATTTAGTGAAAGCCCTGGCAGAATTATTGCACGGCCAGCAGCAGTCTGGGTTTGAAGCCTTAGTGGATATATTGCAGACCGAAAAGCTCGCCAAATGGAGTCTGATTAGTATTATTCCTGCCTACTATGCGCCCACGGAAGAAGTATTTGTTAAACCGACCACGGCCAAAAATGTGATCAATTTTTTTGCTGTGCCAGACCTGGTGTATAAGCCATTGCCGAGCTGGGAATTCTATACGGGTTATCGGGATCTGATTAATAATTCTAAGGGCAGTGTGGATCCATCCTTGTCACCCTCTAATGCAGCTTTCTCAGGATTTTTGATGATGGCTATGACGCCAAAATAGTTAGGGCGTCGTTGCCTGAGTGAAACTCATTAATGCTTACATCGCAGCGTTAAAAATACACCTAAGGCGTTAGTTAATGCCTTTTTAGATGAATTTGGCCACACTATATGGATACAAAAATGAGAGTTACCCATGACCAAAATTGATGCCATTCCCAAGATTATTCACCAGATTTGGCTGGGACCTCTAGAGCCTCCGATAGAGGTGATGGAAACTTGGCAGAGGCTGCATCCAGAATGGAAGTACATTCTATGGACAGAAGAGAACCTGCCGGCACTCAAAAATCAAGACGCATTTGATCAATCAAAGCCTTATACACAGAAGGCAGATATATTGCGTTATGAGCTTCTTTACCATCATGGCGGAATATTTGTTGATGCCGACGAAGTCTGTCTCAAGGAGATAACTCCTCTCTACGAGGAAATCAGGTTAAATAAATGCGACTGCTTCGCGGTTCGTGAGTTCGAAGGTTCAGAGTTTATAGCGAATGGAATAATGGGCTGCACGGCCGGCAATGCATTTATGGGCGAAATGGTTGACGGCATAAATATTGACCGGCCAGGACGTCCCTGGGAGCTAGTAGGCCCTAAGTATCTAACCGATATGATAGCAAGGTACGCACCCGCCATTCATATATTCAAACCCAAGGTTTTTCTGCCCATTCATCATAGTGAAAAAAACCGCCGTCAAATTGATATGGCTACCTTAAGGTTAGATCCTGAAATATATGGCGTACAGCTCTGGGGCACGACAACCTCGGCCTATAAACCGACGCTATTGAAATCGCCTTGGCTATTTATGAGGTATTGGATGAACAGGCTCAAAAAGAAGCAGTTCTCTATTAAATAACTGAATGCAATGCGGGGCTTATAGCCCTAACTATATTCTA
>CAJJAS010000171.1 GCA_905182245.1 gamma proteobacterium HTCC2207
AGTTTGGGGATATGTTGGCTGTGGACCCAGAACTGATAGATCAGATGAGCGGAGGCGATGCTGATATACATTTCAATGGGCATGCCCAGCAAAAAGCAGGGAATATAGAATACCCAGGTGGTTAAAAAGCTTGTGCTTGTTTGACGTAGGGCGGTACTGAGGTTGTAGTCTTCACTTTGATGATGAACCACATGGGAGCCCCAGAAAAATTGGCGCTCATGGCTTATACGGTGGAACCAGTAGTAGAGAAAGTCGTACAACAGCAGCCCGATAATCCAGTGAAGCGTGACCTGACTGTCAAGTAATCCCAGGGAGTAATCCTGTTCGATTCGGGAAAATACAATGTAGCCTACGCTTAAAAAGATAAACTTGGTGGCAACGCTGAGCAGCCCGAGGCTTAAGCTATTTAAGCTATCGTTTACCCTGTAAGTATTATTACCCTTAAGCCAACCCCAACAAAACTCGAGCAGGATAAGTAATAAAAAGAAGGGCACTGCATAGGGCACAAAATTCATAGCAAACCTTTTTTAATTTCTTTTATTGGTTTGCCAGAATAGTAGCATCTCTAAATGCCAGATGCTCTAGCGCATCAGAATGCTAATTCAGCTGCTGATAGGCTTTTTCCATTTTCTTGAGTTTCTTTTTGCCTACGCCACCCAACAGTTCTATGGCATATCGCAAACGTGCACGAGACATATCAGCTCCCAGCAAATTCATGGAGTCCATGACTGAAATTGAGGCGCTACTGCCGGCGATGGCGATAAAAAACGGTGCTAGGAATGGCTTGAGTTTGATATCCATGGCGTCAGCAATCGCTTTAAGGGCGTCAAAGATATTGTCTCTGTCCCAGTGCTGGACGGCCTCTAAACGCCACAGAGCAAACTGTAGCGCTTCGATAAGTTGCTCTTCTTCCATGCCAGCAGCTTTAAGGTCTTCTGCGGTGATGGGTAGCATTCCAGACACTAGGTAACTGCCCAGGGGCGCCAGATCGGAAAAGGTTTCCATACGCTGACGGGCAAAGGGTAAAAAGGCTTTTAGGGTATCGCGATTCAGCGCCCATTCTTGTAGACGGTCGGCCAGCTGATCATCGCTGAGGTCTTCACGTATCCACATACCGTTTAGCCAGCTGAGTTTCTCTACATCAAACACGGGGCCACCCAGAGAGACACGCTGAATATCAAATACTTCGAGCATCTCGGGTAAGGTGAATTTTTCGCGCTCGTCGGGCATAGACCAGCCCATACGACCCAGATAGTTCAGCAGCGCTTCAGGCAGGTAGCCCATGCGCTGGTAATACAGAATGCTGGTGGGGTTTTTGCGCTTGGATAATTTACTCTTATCAACATTGCGTAACAGTGGCAGGTGACAGAATACGGGCATTTCCCAGCCAAAATACTGGTACAGCAAAATGTGTTTAGGTGCTGAGTTAATCCACTCTTCGCCACGAATCACATGGCTGATTTCCATCAGGTGGTCGTCTACCACGTTGGCTAAATGATAAGTCGGCATGCCATCGGCTTTGAGCAGTATCTGCAGATCGATCTGTGCCCAATCAATACTAATCTCGCCGCGCAGCATATCGTTAAAGGTGCACTGCCCTTCTCGCGGCACCTGCATACGCACTACATGTGATTCACCCTTGGCTACGCGTTCAGTAACCTCATCTTGGCTAAGGTGCAGACAGTGGCCGTCATAACCGAGCTGCTGCTTGTCTTCCATCTGGGTTTTGCGCAACTCATCAAGACGCTCCGAACTGCAGAAGCATCTAAAAGCATGACCAGAATCAAGCAGCTGATCTGCATGTTCGGCGTAAATAGCAGAGCGCTCGCTCTGACGGTAAGGACCCTTATCACCACCGGTATCTGGACCCTCATCCCAGTCCAAACCCAACCAGCGCAGTGCATCTAAAATAGATTTTTCGGACTCTGGGGTTGAACGCACCTGATCAGTGTCTTCGATGCGCAGTAAAAACTGTCCTCCCTGACTATGCGCAAAGGCCATATTAAACAGGGCCACATAGGCGGTACCAACATGGGGGTCGCCGGTGGGCGATGGGGCAATTCGAGTGCGAACAGTCATTGATAGGTCCAAAATTGAAACGTCCAAGGGATTAGCTTGAACAGATTATAAGGTTTACGAGGACGCCATTATACGGGTTCTGTAGGGGCTTCTGTCACTATCTTCTGCGCTATTTACTAAGCAGTCTAATGCACTATCTTCTCTACCCTTTAGTGCGCAGCCATTACCAATAACCTTTGCTAAACAAAACAGGGGCCCTGAGCATGAAATATCAAAATTGGTATGTCAGTCATAGCTATAAACCATGGAAAATACCGCCTGAAAGCCATACATAGCATTGGCTATACCAAATAAGCATGCTTTAATAGCGACGCATAACGGAATAAGCATATCCGTCTTTATTCTGTCATATGCTCATGTAACAGTAGACAGAGATATCAAGGAGAAACCTATGTCTGAACAAGAAAAATTCTTTGTGGTCGTCAACCCTACCCTTGACGAGCATGTTGCTCTAGACCGAGCCATTATTACCGCCCAGCTAATGACGCCGCGGCCGAAAATTTACGTGTTTGTTGCCATCGATCATGACAGTGTGGATATGAGCCCGGACAACCAGAATATTTATCGCAACACCGACTGGTTTGATGAGCAGATTCATAGCCCCTTAAAAGCCGCTGGCCTGGATTACCAAATCGAAATTTCCTGGAGTGACCACTGGCAAAAAGCGATTATGCAGTCAGCCAAAAAGGTCGGTGCAACGCGTATTATCATTCGCGCGGGCAAACTTAAAAGCAGCAGTCGCTTTTCTTTCACTGAAAACAAATGGAAGCTGTTTAAGCGTGCTTTTTGCCCCGTGCTTCTGGTGCGCGATGGCGCAGCTCCTGCCCGTAAGGTGGTGTTGGCCGCGGTAAACTTTCAGGCCAGCCGCGATCAGCAGCAGCAGCTAAACAGTAATATTTTGGCGCGAGGTAGTGCTCTAGCACAGAGCTACGGCGCTGAGTTTCACGTGGTGAATGCGTATCTCGACTCTATGCTCTACCCAGACCGTGGTCGTCTGGCTAAAGAGACTGGCTTGGATTCAAGTAACATTCACGTGGTTCAGGGTTACACCGATGAAGCCATTGCCAAGGTCGCCAAAGCGATCAGCGCTGACGTTGTGATTATTGGTACTCTGGGTCAAACCGGTGTTATCAAGACTCTTAGAGGCAATACCGCTGAGCGTGTTATCTCGGCAGTCGATGTAGATGTGGTGGTGATTAATTCAGAGTACGAAAGCTAAGATTTAATCTGTAAAACCAAAGGGAAGAGCAAACATAAATGCTCTTCCCTTTTTTATTGGCTTACTTATCTCAGCTGCCTACCAAAGACTAACCCTGCCTAGCTGTGACTACCCGAGACAATGGATGAGCCGCTATCAGGCTGCAGAACAACATCAAAAATGCCGCGCTGCCGATCATAGTGGCCTCTAAACTCCAATCAATGGCAAAGCCCATAATGGCATCTGCGATTGGCAGTAACCCCATGGACATAAGCATTAGGATGCTCATTACCCGACCTAATAATGCCGAGGGGGTAATGCGCTGTAGCCAGGTGGTGAAATGCACGTATAAAAAACTTTCAAAAACCCCGGTGATAAAGAACAGCAACATCGCCCACCAATAGGGATCGTAAAAAATAATCAGGGCCAGCGTTGAACCGCTAAATACGTAGAGCTTAAACATGGTCGGCACGAGATTTTCATCTTTTGGGCCCGCCAAAAAACCACTGGCAATGGCACCTATAAAGGCACCCAAACCAAACGACGCTGTCACCAAGCCATAGACATAGGCCCCTTCAAAAAATCGCTCTTTGGCCCAAACAGGTAAACCGACAAAGATCATCGGCATAAAGAAAAAGTGAATCACTGCCATACCTACAAAACCAAGACGCACGGCAGGAATAGACCAAACCCAGAGCGCGGCTTCGCGTATTTCGCCATAGAGTGATGTGCCTGCCACGGGTTTTTCGTCTTCATTCAAACCCCGCACCTTAACAAATAGCAGAGTGATAAAAGATAGGGCAAAGGTTAGCCCATCCACAAAAAAGGCACGGGCTAGACCCTCACGATCTTGTTCATAGCTATTAATCGCCTGGGCGCTAACCCCAGCCGAGTCGGCCTGATGGTGAATGGAGTTCACCTCTCCAGCAATAATCAATCCAGCTATCACTGGCCCGAGAGTCATTCCCAGATGCATGGTGGTCTGCACGATGGCATTACCTGCTTGCAGCTGATCACGGGAAACTAGGCGGGGAATTATCGAAGTACTGGCGGGATAGAAGAATGCATCGGCAACACCAAAAGTGAATGCCATCAAAAATACAGAGGTTAGATCAACCGTATCCTGACTGATCATATAGGCAACAAACATCACTAGAAAAAAGCGCAGCGCATTGGAGATAATCATGACTAGTCGCGGGCTCGTGCGGTCTACCATAGCACCGCCGGCCAGCATCAATGCCGCTCTGGGAATACCCTGCACAGCAAATACCAGACCGGTTAATGCGGCGCTATTGGTCATCTGCAATACCAGCCATGGGAACGCGATCAGGCTGATATGATCGCCGATAACGGAGACCATTTCACCAAACCAGAAAACCACAAAATTGCGATCTTTGAAGAGCTTAAACATACGAGGTGCTTATTGTTATTTATGAAGTCGGCAGGATTATAGACTACAACCTACTAAGCAAAATACCTTTACTGAGTAATGTTCTACTGGCTGGCAGTATAGAGTAATGTTAGCTGGGCCGATTGCCGTACCGGAGTCACCTGGGCAATCTTGGCGAACTGTTTAAGCATGGTTTCCTGGTCGCGAATTTGTATTTCGCCGCTGACTATTTTATCGGGAATACCCACGACGACTCGAAGATCGGTGAGCATATAGCGCGACATTTTTTCCGTAGCCTGACGCAATGGCATTTCATCAAATACCAGTAGACCTCGATCCCAAGCTGTTGCTCGCTGAACATTAACGGTGGCTACCTGGGAAAGAATGCCATCCGCGTTTACCTCTACACCCTGCCCTGCATTGAGCAGCATACCCTCATCCAATTCGCCACTCCTGCCAGGAGAGCTATTGAAGATTGCGTCTTGATGTCGAACTGCAACCTGCCCTTCCACCACCTAAATCTTCAGGGCTGCGTCGGTAATCTGAAGATTAAATGTGGTGCCCACTGCCACCACATTGTGATCAATCACGTCGACAACAAAGGGGCGATTGGATGCCTGTACCACATTGAATAATGCTTCGCCTTTGATCAGCTCAACATTGCGTACCTCAGCACTGAAATCAATCTCCACAGAGGTACCGGTATTTAGATGTAATAATGAGCCGTCTGGGAGAACCACTTTACGCTGTTCCCCAATCTTAGTTTCATAGTTAATTTTGGTATGAAGCCAGGGCCAGGGTGTGCTGATAAAGACAGCGCTAAGCATTGAAGTAATGGCGAGTGCAAAGCACATCGCCCAGATCAGGTTGCATTTGCGTCGTTTTCCGCTGCTGAGATTTCGTAGCTTTCGGCTCAGAGAATAATGCTCGCCCTGACTCTCGTTTGTCTCAGATTCAAACCTCGACTGCAGACGTTTAACCTCATCTAGAGCCCAGGGAGTGAGCTCGTCCATTTCGTCCCATTGTTGGTTTAAATCTCGGTAGGCTTTTTGGTGGTCGGGACTTTCGTTAATCCATTCGCTGTGTTGGTCCCGTTCTAAATCACTAATATCTTTTGCCTTTAAGCGCACGAACCACTCTGAGGCTATTGTTCTAAGATTAATGCCCGTATCCCTGACCTTCCATGCGGCGAAACTCTGCGGTAGCCAACATGATTTTGTCCAGTGCACGGTTTATGTGATCTTCGACTGAGCTGTCGGAAACTGTCAGGCGCTTGGCAATTGCACTGTAGCTAAGGCCTTCGAATCGATGCAGTAAAAAGATATAACGGGTTTTTTCTGACAGATGCGTCAAGGCATCTTTGATGGTCTCGGCCTTGAGTTCATCGACAAGAATTTTATAGGCTGATGGCCCATCTTCTTCGGTGGGCTGTAAATAATCCTGACGGCCGTCTGCTTCTCGCTTGCGCAAGACATTAATAGCTAACCTTACGGCCATATTAAAGAGGTAACTGCGTAGATTACCGATATCTCGGTTATGTTTTAGTCGGCACAATTTAAGATAGGCGTCTTGCGCTATCTCTTCGGCTTCTTCTTTGTTGCCCATTTTGCGGACTAATAGTCGGCGCAATTCATCCGACGTATCCTGATACAGCTGCGTAAACTCAGCTGGATTTTCTGCGGCGCTGATTTCCAAAATTATCCCCTCAATCTCTCGATCTAGGTCTTGCTTATTGCGACGCACCCTGTCTCCTATAAAATCCTTTTTTCTAACCGCACTCCCGCAGTTAGCATTTCCCGAGAATCCTTATCCCAGCTAACAAATTCATTCGCAATGCGCACTACTGTCATTAATAGTGCCATTGGGAATACTCTGCCATACCCTATAAGACTCTTTCGAGCTCGATTTCCCTACCTACTCATTAAAATTAGATTTAGATGATGTAGATCAACTTTTAGAGAGCCCTTAGGCTATCTGGGAGCAGAACGCAGCTCTAATCGGACTTTAGAAGGTGAATACTCTGGTCGGCAAATCCGGTGCCCGCCCTGGAATAGAGATTAAACACCTCATCAATACCGGCCTTAAGCAACTGCTCTTTTTCGTCTTCATAACGCACAACACTGGCGGTTTTTCCCCTATACCCGACCTGTTTGATCTGTTTTTCTACCTCCAAAATATCAAGATGATTGGGCATAGAAAACATTATTAACTCGATACCCTGCAGGCTCACCTGAGACCAAAAGTCTGGGTCCTCGGCATCGGCAAATATTACATTGCGTCCCTGCTGGCAATGGCTAGTGACTCGCGCTGTATCCATATCAATGCCACAGACATCTATCTGCATGTCGTCCCGCAGGGAATCGTAGGCCCCCGTGCCCATGCGGCCCATGCCAATCACCAGCACCCTTGCATCGGTGGGCTGGGAAAACGCATCTTCCAGCAGTCTTTCAGGACGCTCGAAACGTTTAATTCGCGCATACCAACGGGTGTAAAGGCCGTGTGATTTGGTATTGAGAATGCTTGAGAATATAAATGAGATTGAGACGCTTAGGGCCATTATGACCAGCCACTCTTTTTCTAAAAGTCCCTGACCCACGGCTACTGAACAGACAATTAGGCCGAACTCACTGTAGTTAGCCAGACTCAGAGCCGTTAAGAAGGCGGTTCTACTGCGCAGCTTTAGTCGGGTCAGCCAGAAAAAGAACATTGCGGCTTTTATAGGCAGGGCCACAGCCATGATAAGCGCCACACCCAACATTGAGAATGTGGGTAGCGCCGTAAAGCCAATCGATAGAAAGAAACCGATTAGAAAAATATCCTTGAAGGCAAGCAACGATTTTGCCAGCTCTGGGGCCTTGTCATCTTTACTCAACAAAACGCCCATCACCAGCGCACCCAGATGGGCTTTTAAACCGACTAGCTCAAAGAGTTCCCCGCCAGTGAAAGCCAGAAAGATGCCTGCCAATGGCAAGAGCTCGGCATGGCCACAGTGACGCAGAAAGTATTGGGGCACAAAACGCAGCAAAGGTAACGCCAATAAGCCAAGGGCCCAGAGCGAGGGGCTAACGTCGGTGGCGAAGGAAACAAACACCACGGCGGCAATATCTTGAACAATGAGTATGCCTATGGCGATTTGACCGTGGCGGGCGCGCAACTCGCCATTTTCCTCGAGCACTTTGACGGCAATCACTGTGCTGCTAAAGCTAACAGCAAAGCCTATTAGTGCCGCACCGGCAAAGTCTAACTCGGTAAAGTGGGCGAGACCCAGCGCCGCACAGACAAAGCTATTAATAATCGTGAGGCCTGTAATAACCACCATATGCCCGGAGGCACCAGCCCAGACTTCGGGTTTAAACAGGCTTTTAATATTGAGTTTGAGGCCAATGGTAAACAGCAGAAGAGTAACACCGGATTCGCCCAGCGAGTGCAATGTGGCCTCGGGTTCTACGCCCATGCCATGCAGGGCAAATCCTGCGGCGAGATAACCGACCAGTGGGGGAAGTTGTATTTTTTTAGCGGCGAACCCGCACAGAAACGCGATAAAAACCCAAAGATAATCCATGCATCAAATATAGACTAGATTTCACTCTCATCGCGATCAAATGCTTTTTGCTACCAGTTGTCGCGGCGGGTTCTAAGAGCGATGAAAACTGATTTCTCGCTGTCTGAGGGCAGGTTGAGTGCGGATCGGATAGCGCTGCTATTAAGGCGGAAAAACGTATTGAGCTTGCGCTCATCACCGATACAGGTAGTTAGGGGATTAACGGGGTCGTTATCTTCTAACGCACGAACCAGCCAGTCTTTGGCATCTTGGTTCTCTGGTTCAATGCTCAGTGTAAATCGCAGATTATTTTCGAGATATCGGTGGCCGGGGTAAATAACCACCGCGTCATCGAGACTGTGGAACTGTTCAACAATGGTTTGGTACAGCAGATCGATATCACCGCCACCGCGACAGTGACCTACGCCAGCATTAAATAATGTATCCCCCGTAAATACCGCCTGAGGAACGCCCTGCTCTAGCACCAAAAAGCACAGGTGTGCCAAGGTATGTCCCGGGGTATCCAAAACCTTTAATTCCACACCTGAATCAAGAGTAATGAGTTCTCCGGCGGTTAACACACGACTAAGGCCTGGTATTTTATCCCGACCATTGGCATGGGCCCAGACTTCGCAGCTGTGTTGGGCGACAAGCGCTTCGTTGCCCTGAATATGGTCCCAATGTTCGTGGGTATTGATAATGGCTTTGAGACTGAGGCTGTTGTCGACCAGCAGCTGATTGGTAATCACATCGTCCCAGGGATCTATGGCTATGGCGCTGCCATCATTGAGCTCAATAAGGTAGGTAAAGTTATCTAAAACGCTCTGTGTGTGGACCTGATGGATTTTCATCTTCGAACCCTGAATAGTTTAGACAGGCAGTCTAAAGCAAGTATCTTGTCGACAACAGATGTACTTAATAGCTGAAGCTAACTGAAGGGAATACTGGCACTGCGCAGATAGAAAGACGTACTGCCCGCGGAAAGACGAACACTGCCCTAATAAAAAAGGAACTACTGATGTAAAAGAAGATTCTGCTTATGTGAAGAAGGATACTGCTTATTTGAAGAACGATGCTGCTCGCGTAAAAAAAGCCACACTGCCGATGTAAAAAAAGTACGAGGTATTTATAACTATTTTTGACTCTAAATCAGAGTAAAAATGGTGGGCCGTCCGCGACTCGAACGCGGGACCAGCGGATTAAAAGTCCGATGCTCTACCAACTGAGCTAACGGCCCTCAGAGGAGGTGCGTATCATACTGACCAGCTAACAAAACTCAAGCGTTATTTTGATATCTGGTAGGGTCATTTACCCCTGCGTCATCGAAACCCTGAGATCGGAGTCGACAACTGTCACATCTGCCACAGGCAAGGCCTTCAAGGCTTGCTTGATAACAGGAAACAGTCTGGCTGTAATCAACCCCAAGTAACATTCCTGCCTGCACTATTTCGCCCTTGGTCATATTAAGTAGCGGCGCATGAATGGACAGTTTATTACCCTCGACACCGGCCTTGGTTGCTAGATTAGCCATGGATTCAAAGGCATCTATATATTCGGGGCGGCAGTCTGGGTAACCGGAGTAATCCACGGCATTAACACCAAGAAAAATATCATTGGCGCCAAGCACTTCGGCCCAGCCCAGAGCAATGGATAAAAACACCGTATTGCGTGCCGGTACATAGGTTACGGGAATACCTGGAGTCTCATGTTCTGGGACATCAATATTAATATCCGTAAGTGCAGAACCACCAATGGTGCCAAGGTCAAGCTTAACCACCTTGTGGGTATGCACTGTCATTAATTCGGAGACTCGCTGGGCCGCGACCAACTCTGAGCGATGGCGCTGACCATAGTCAAAACTCAATGTGTAGCAGTCATAGCCCTGCTCCATGGCCATGGCGACGACAGTGGTGGAGTCGAGTCCACCAGAAACGAGAATAACGGCTTTTTTTGACATGCTTGTGTCCTAGTGACCGGGCTGGTCACCCCAGATATATTTATGAGTTTGTAACTGCATTCTGACATTTATTTTGTCGGCGAGAATCCACTCCGCCAATTGCCTGGGTGCGAGTTCTCCCTGACTGGGAGAGTAGAGAATTTCACCGACCTTGTTGTGCAACTCTAGCTCGTCTACTTTCATGGCGCACCAGTCATAGTCCTGACGATTACAGATCACAAATTTGATCTCATCATGGGGCAGTAAATAATCCATATTGCTGTATAGATTGCGGCTTACTTCACCAGAGCCCGGCGTTTTAAGATCGACAATTTTAAACACCCGCGGATCAACATCTTGAATGGGCAAGGCTCCACTGGTTTCCAGCGACACCCGATAGCCCTGATCACAGAGTTTCTCGAGTAATTCAATGCACTGAGGCTGCGCCAGAGGCTCTCCACCGGTGACAGTGACATGTTTGGCGCCATAGTCTGCCACGGTGGCAAGAATGTCTGTCAGGGCAATCTTTGTGCCGCCTTCAAAGGCATAGGCAGTGTCGCAATAGCCACAGCGCAGTGGGCAGCCTGTTAGGCGCACAAACACCGTGGGTAAACCGGTGGTGCTGGTTTCACCTTGCAGGGAATGGAAAATTTCAGTAATACGTAATGAAGTGTCAGACATTGATTGGGTTCTTAAGATGTGGCTAAAAAGACGTGGCTAAAACGTTAGCCACTAAAAATTATTATCGAGATAACTCTGCGCTTTTCTAGAGGCACGACCGGTACTTTTGGTAACTATCTCAAGCAGTTCACGGGCGCGTTTATTATCACCCAGCTGGTGATATATTTTTCCCAGCTTAAAACTTGCGTCCATGGTTTTGCTATGTCCGACATGCTGTTCAACAACGGCGGTAAATGCCTGTCGGGCCAACTCATCCTGCCCTTGCAATAAATAGATCTCACCGAGCCAGTAATAGGCATTGGCAACATAGGGGCTGGCAGGGAAATCCACAACATGCTGTTTAAAGGCCAGAGCTGCGCCTTCAGTATCACGCTGCTTAAGCAGCAGATCAGAGGCGTTGTCGTAATTGGCTTTCATCTCAGCAGAATTTGCTGGTGCTGTAGCTTGCGATGCCGCAGAAGATGTATTTGATGGATCAGATGGCAAAATGGGACTCGGCGCGATCTTTTGCTCAGCAACTCTGGTCTGAACAGCTGGCTGACCCGCAGAGTTTCCAGCAGTTAATGCGCTTAGTCGTCTGTCTAGGTCCAGATAATCATCCATCTGTCGCTGCTTCACCTGCTGTAGCTCGTGACTTAGCTCTTCAACCAGGCCTCGCAACATTCTGACTTCTTCTTGCAGAACCTGAGACTGATAATAGCTATCACCCGCCGCCGTCACATCCGCAGTGCGAGTAACGTTATTTTCTATGGGCGGACTCGACAAAATCGGGCTGCTTAAGTCAATAACCGGTGTCGGGTTTTGACCAATAGCGGTAGTCGAAAAAGAAGACAGCAGTAGAGCAAGTACGATGTTTGATTTCATGACTAATTAACTGTTTCCAGGTTTATTCCATATACAGCAACGGCCAAGGTCAGTAATAACCTCAGCCGCGCTAGTCGTTGTGTTGCAGTGTTCAAATGTACTAAAAAGATTCTTAAGGTACTTTTGAACTACTTTTAAAGCGCTCTGCTTAGAGGTACTTAAGAGCGCTTTAGCAGTATTACTTCAGTTCAACGCGACGGTTCATAGACCAGGCGCTGTCGTTGCTGCCGTAAGAGGCTGCGCGTTCTTCGCCGTAGCTGATCACTTCGATCAAGCCAGCTGAAACACCCTGCAATACCATAAACTCTTTAACTGCATTGGCGCGACGCTCGCCCAGTGCCATGTTGTATTCACGCGTACCGCGCTCATCGGCATGGCCTTCAAGGCGCACACTGCGTGGGTTGCTGTTTAGGGCAGCAGCATGTTCTAGCAATGCAGCACGTGACTCAGGCTTAAGTAGCGCCTTGTCATAGTCAAAGTAAAAAACTGTATCAGCGGCTGAGGCGGCATCCATCATTGCGCTATCATCGATAGCACTGGTACCAACCTGCCCTGTCTGTACTGCAGTATCTTCAATATCAGTGCTCTCGTCCGTAGGTGCTGAGCTACAGCCGGCCAAGATCATGGATAAAACAACTGCGGTAAAACCAAATTTATTAGAGTGAATCATTGTTAACTCCTGTTAACGTGGGTGGTAGAAAAACATCTTCAATATAGGTTAAATTCTTAACGCAAGAATGGCGACCATGCAGGCTCTCGCACATCCCCACTCTTGGCTGGCAGCACATATCGTACACCAGCATCTAACGAAACCGCCGCTAGTACACCACGGTCCCCCTGCTTAGTTGCGTACATTAACATAGCTCCATTGGGCGCGACAGTAGGAGATTCATCTAATCTCGTCTGTGTTAGCTCAATCATCCTGCCGGTTACAAGGTCAAACGAGGCAACATGGAAGGTATCTGAGGATCTGTGGATCAGCGCCAGAGTTCGTCCGTCCGGCGCCAGACTGGCTCGCGCATTATAATTTCCCCTGAAAGTCAGGCGCTCCGTGGCTTTGCTTGTAATGTTTAACTTATAGATTTGTGGGGTGCCGCCACGATCTGAGGTAAACAGTAGGTGTTTTCCATCGGGCATCCAGGTCGGCTCTGTATCAATCGCAAAATGACGAGTCAGACGGGTAAATTTCTTGCTGGCCAAATCGAGCATATAAATTTCGGGATTACCGTCTTTACTCAGCACCAAAGCCATCTTTTTACCGTCTGGGGACCAGGATGGCGCGCCGTTAAGGCCGGTAAAATTAGTCAGCTGCTGCCGAGTTGCTGTTACCAGATTCTGGCGGAATATTGCAGGACGGCCTGTTTCGAAGGACACATAGGCTAGCTCTTTGCCGTTGGGAGCCCAAGATGGCGACATAATCGGCTCTGGAGATTCCAGCATTAGCTTTTCTCTGGCGCCATCGGCATCGGACACATTGAGCCGATAGATGTATTTTCCATTCTTTCGATTGGCGGTGACATAGGCGAGGCGCGTTGAGAATGCGCCACGGATACCGGTAATTTCTTGGTAGATTTTATCGCTAATTAGGTGGGCCAAATCTCGCATCTGGCTTTTAGTGCCACTCACGCGATGATTAAACTCGGTCTTCTTGGCCGTTACATTGAGCAGACTGAAGTCTAGCTGATAGCGACCTTCGCCGATGGGGATCATTGCGCCAACCACCAGGTACTCGGTACCCAGCATGCGCCAGTCACGATAGTAAACGTCGCTGGCGACAGAGGGAAATGCCAACATATCGCGACGTGGAATCGCCGAAAACAGTCCACTACGCTTTAAGTCTGCCTCCACAATGCTGCCGATATCTTCTTTAATCTGGATGCCATTTAGGGCAATGGGTGCAACGGCAATTATCGTCGGCTGATCATTGCCCTGGGTGACCCTAATAACTAACTCACTCCATGCGCTACTAGACAGGGCTAAGAACAAAGGCCCCACCAACAAAAACGCCATGCACATTCTGTTTATCCGGCTCAATTGTATTTCTCCATTAATTAAAGTCGCAAATCCTGCGGGCTAAAGGCTACGTCTACCTGTCGGAATCGCCTCTCAAACAAACCAGCATCCATTTTCTGTAATTCTTCAAACTGTTCTGCCTTGAACGCTGCCTGTTCCACTGAGCGATCAAAAGCGATATCGCCACTGGACTGCAATATTGTGACACCCACCACACGTCCTGTGGGCACCAGTCTAATTCGAATCACCGTTTCCATATCCCGTCGGGCACTGGGTGGACGGCTCCAGTTCTCAGACAGCCGCTGCTGAATAAGCTGGCGGAAACTGTTGGCGATACGGTCTTCTTCCTGAGCATTAAGCTGGGCCTGTTCCTGGTTCAGCGTTTCAGCAAATTCGGTTTCTACACGCTGGCGCTCTAATTCAGCTAAACGCTTCTCCTCTAGCTCTTTAGCTTTTAATTCCTTATCTTTCTTGGCTTTTAACGCGGCGGCTTTTTTCTTTTCTGCGGCGCGGCGCCGATCTGCCTCGCGCTTTTTCTTAGCCTGATCAACCTTGGGTTTTGCTGGCTTTTTAGCCGCGGGCTTTTTAACCACCGGCTTTTTCTTTGGCGCCAACTCCACTAACTTAGCCTCAATAAACTGTGGCTGTATCATCACCCGCTTAGACTCTGGCTGCCAGTTAATTAGCAGCCCACCCACCACTAGCACATGGACTGCAATGCTGACTAATATGGCGGATGCGTAGCTAAGAAAGTTGCTCATCAGCGACTGGGGGGCTCCGTTACCAGCCCCACAGAGGGCGCTCCCGCCAACTGAAGCTCACTCATTAAATTAACCACTGCACCGTAATCGACGGCCGTGTCGCCCCAAACTAGGATGGGAGTTTTGGGCTTTTGCCGCAGCACCTTGGCAACGCGATCTTTAATCACGGCCAATGTCTGAATTTTATTATTTCCTTTAACATCGATCCAATAACTGCCATCGGCTTTAATGGAAACAATAAATGGCTCCAGATCTTTGCTGTCCATTGGCGCAGAGTTTGCGTCAGGCAGCTCCACCTTAACGCCCTGCATTAACAGGGGCGCTGTAATCATAAATACCACCAGCAGCACCAGAGTCACATCAATGTAGGGAACCACATTGATCTCGGCGACTAGTTTACGTTTTGCTTTTCTGTGCTTCACAAATTCGGCCTCAGAATCTAGGCGCTAATTAGCGCGAGTGAACCTGACGATGCAGGATGCTAGAAAACTCATCAGAGAAGGTGTCGTAGTTGCCATTGATCACCTCAACCTGCGCGGCAAAGCGGTTATAGGCAATCACAGCCGGAATAGCAGCGAAAAGCCCCATCGCTGTGGCAATCAAGGCCTCAGAGATACCAGGCGCTACGGTGGCCAGAGTGGCCTGCTGCACCATGGCCAATCCACGGAAAGAATTCATAATGCCCCAAACTGTGCCAAACAGGCCGATATAGGGGCTTACCGAGGCAACACTGGCAAGAAATGGCAGGTTGGTGCTGAGCTTTTCCTCTTCCCTGGACAGGGCCACACGCATGGCGCGATCGGTGCCTTCCATAACGGCTTCTGGGTCTGCTTTATCTGTTTGAGCTAAACGATTGAACTCGCGAAAGCCGGCGCGGAATACATTTTCGATACCGTCTCCAGCGCCCTCTTCTTTGGCCCGGTCGGTAAGATCGTGATAGAGAATATTGAGATCAACGCCAGACCAAAAGGTATCTTCAAAATCACGAAAGCTGCGCTGAGCCCCATTTAAAAACAGTGCGCGCTGCACAATCATAATCCAGGACAGAACCGACATGATAAACAGCGTGGCCATCACCAACTGCACCAGCACACTGGCATTGGTAATAAGCGCTAATATGGATAAGTTTTCTTCATTCACCAGCATAAACTCCAGATTTAGCCAAGTTGGCTATTTAAGGTTGCAAACATATTTTTCGGCATACCCTTGGGGCGTTTGTTGTGAGCATTAACACAGGCGACGTTTACACTGCCCTCTACTAGCAATTCCTCACCACGAAACACCTGCTGAGTCATCTCAAACCGTGCTCTACTGGCCTTGCTCAGAACCGCGGTTACGGTAATTTCATCGTCCAGTACTGCGGGGCTGTGATACTTGAGAGCCACATCGGTGACCACAAATTGCAGACCATCGAACAGCGCCGGTTTGTCAAAGCCTAGACTACGCATCAGCTCCGTGCGCGCCCGCTCCATAAACTTTAGGTAATTTGCATAGAACACAATGCCACCAGCATCTGTGTCTTCGACATAGATACGAATGGGTAGAACAAACTCAATCATTGTTGTCATCCATCTGCTCTTGAAGGCGCTTTGGGCTCTTTAAGCCAAAGTGTTCGTAAGCCATGCGTGTTGCCATGCGCCCTCTTGAGGTACGCATAAGGTAACCCTGCTGAATCAGAAAGGGCTCAAGTACGTCTTCGATAGTGCCGCGCTCTTCGCTGAGGGCTGCCGCTAGACTATCCACACCTACGGGACCGCCATCAAACTTTTCCATGAGCATAAGCAGAAGGCGCCTATCCATATGGTCGAAGCCGCTTTGATCCACATTGAGCATATTTAACGCGGCATCGGCGATGTCTGATGTAATGTTGCCGTCGGCTTTAACTTCGGCGTAGTCACGCACACGACGCAACAGGCGGTTAGCAATTCTTGGGGTGCCGCGAGAGCGACAGGCTATTTCTTTGGCCCCGCCCGCATCAATAGCAACGCCTAAAATAGAAGCGGCGCGAGTGACAATACTGGTGAGATCCTCTACAGAATAGAATTCTAGGCGCTGCACAATACCAAAGCGATCCCGCAGCGGCGATGTCAGCAAACCCGCTCTGGTGGTTGCGCCAACCAGCGTAAAGGGCGGTAAATCAAGTTTGATTGATCGAGCCGCTGGACCTTCACCAATCACAATATCCAGCTGGTAATCTTCCAGTGCAGGGTAAAGAATTTCTTCGACCACGGGGCTCAGGCGATGAATCTCATCAATAAATAGCACATCCCCCGCTTCTAAATTAGTCAGCAGCGCGGCCAGATCTCCGGCTTTTTCTAGTACGGGACCAGACGTGGTTTTAAGGTCGACCTTCATCTCATTGGCAATAATATGGGCGAGCGTGGTTTTACCTAGGCCTGGAGGGCCAAATACGAGGGTGTGATCAAGGGGTTCAGAACGTCTGCGCGCCGCTTCAATAAAGATATGTAACTGCTCTTTAACCACAGGCTGGCCCACATACTCGGCCAAGGTGGTAGGACGCAGCGCACGGTCAAAACGCTCTTCGCTAACGGTAATATCTGCGGAAATAAGTCGATCAGGTTCTATCATTGGGCGCCATCTCAAATTTGCCTGTAAGCATACCTTGATGACCTTAAATTTACACTAGCTTTACGGCCTTGCTGGTGCCTAGGTGCTTACTCTCTGCTACCTGCGCCTACTTTGCGACCATGCTCTTAAGTGCCGCCCTAATAAGCTGTTCGGCACTGGTAATCTCATCCGTTGCAGCTCGGCTAATCATCTTCGCCGCATCCTGAGGTTTGTAACCCAAGGCTATTAGTGCGCTTTCTGCTTCCTGGGCTAAATCAGGCTGTTTAGTCAGGGCGCTGGACGCTGATGCAGTAGTATCAATGTCCCCTACCCGATCACGCATCTCAATGACCAAACGCTCGGCAGTCTTTTTACCCACTCCCGGCAACTTCACTAGCGTGGCTACATCGTTGTTATGGACACAGATACTAAATTCATTGGCCGACATGCCGGACAAAATCGCCAGCGCCATCTTCGGGCCAACACCATTGACCTTAATAAGATGGCGAAACAATGCGCGCTCCGACAGTTCGGTAAATCCATAGAGCTGCTGGGCATCTTCGCGAACCACAAAATGGGTATGCAGCGTAACCGACTGGCTTACTTCAGGCAGCGCGAAAAAAGTACTCAGAGAAACCAAAACCTCGTAGCCAACACCCTGCACGTCGAGCAGTAAATCCGGTGCCTGTTTATCAATTATCACGCCTTGAAGTCGTCCGATCATGGTCTGGCTTTCTCTCTATTTTAGTTTTGCTTAAACGTTTATTTAAATCTGCCGCGAGCATAGCCTTTAACGCCAGCCCCCGCTAATGCTGCCTGTGTTCCCATGCTATGGCCATGACAGATAGCGATAGCCAAGGCATCAGCCGCATCTTCTGCGGGTGCTTCCGACAACCTAAGTAGCTGCACAATCATCATGGTTACCTGGGCCTTGTCTGCGCTACCGGTGCCAACAACGGCCAGCTTAACACTGCGGGCACTGTACTCACCCACAGGTAACCCTGCATTACCGCCAGCAACTATTGCCGCGCCTCGCGCCTGCCCCAACTTGAGCGCCGAACTAGGATTGTGGGCCAGAAAGACTTCTTCAATGGCCATTTGATCTGGCTTGTATTGCTCAACAATCTGACTGACGCCGTCAAAGATAATTTTAAGTCGTTCAGGCAGAGACTTCTCAGGAAGCCGAATAATACCGCTAGTGACATAGTTGACTTTACTCCCCTCGATATCAATCACACCGTAGCCGGTGCGTCTTGATCCTGGGTCAATGCCAATTATTCGCGTCATATTATTAATGCTGGTCTCGGGTCACTTTTAGGTAGGCCTCTTTAGCAAAGCCTATGGGATAGGCGCAGAGTGTTGCAATGGATGCTTGGGGAGTCAACCTCAATTTGGCCACCCATAAAAAAAGCCCCCAGAACAGAATTCTGAGGGCTCTTTAAAGGAGCTAGTTACTAGAAGTAATTAGTCTTCTTTTTTAGCTGCAGCTTTCTTAGGTGCAGCTTTTGCCTTTGCTTTAGGCTTTTCTGCAGGTGCTTCTTCAGCAGCTTCTTCTACAACAGGAGCAGCTTCTTCAACCGCCGGAGCTTCTTCTGCAACAGGAGCCGCTTCTTCAACCGCTGGGGCTTCTTCTACAACAGGAGCAGCTTCTTCAACCGCTGGGGCTTCTTCTGCAACAGGA
>CAJJAS010000172.1 GCA_905182245.1 gamma proteobacterium HTCC2207
GTTGCCAATCTGCCCGACATGCGCGTTGGCCGCTATTTGTGGAGTCTAGTGATAAATCATTCGACTCAGCAGAGCCAGCTAATTTTTCATGAGCTATGCCCCACAGTACTGAGGCGGGACGTTACTCAGCGACTGAACCGTCTGGAAAGTCTGGATACCGAAGCACCAGAGTCAAACTTTAGCCTGATCAGTCCCTTCAAACCCACGCTTTCTCCCGATAAATACAACCAGTCGATTGCCAGCATTAAAGACTATATTGCCAGCGGCGACTGCTATCAGACCAATTTTACCCAGCACTTTTCTGCAGACTACAAAGGTGATCTTTGGTCGGCTTATTTAGCACTGCGTGAAGCGGCGCCCTCGCCCTATTCCGCGTTCTGGCAATGGCAGGACAAAGCTCTTCTGAGCATCTCACCTGAGCGCTTTTTAAAATGTTCCTTGGGCAATGTTGAAACCAAACCCATTAAGGGAACATTGCTGCGCGGCAAGACGGTAGAAGAAGATCAAGACAATGCGGTCAAGCTACTTAACAGCGATAAAGATCGCGCTGAAAACCTGATGATTGTCGATTTACTGCGCAACGACCTGGGCAAAAATTGTGAGCCGGGCAGCATTCGCGTTCCCAAGCTTTTCGCCCTCGAAAGCTTTCCCAATGTGCACCATTTAGTGAGCACCGTGACCGGTGTTTTAGCCGAGGGTAGCGGCCCGATTGATTTGCTGAGAGGTTGTTTCCCAGGAGGATCAATTACCGGGGCACCCAAGAAACGGGCCATGGAAATTATCGAGGAACTAGAGCCCGTGAAACGCTCGGTTTACTGCGGCAGCATCGGCTATATAAGTGCCACAGGTCGCATGGATACCAATATAGCGATTCGCACAGTGATCGCAGATGGCACGACACTGCATTGCTGGGGCGGCGGAGGCATTGTTGCGGACTCCCAAGCCGACAGTGAATATCAGGAGTCCATCAATAAGATACAGCTATTACTGGATACCTTGGAAAACCACCGCTAAGCAGCGTAAGCCTTAGCCACTTCTTCAGCAATAATCTCAATACCCTGCTTTACGGTATTGCCATCCTGCGCATACGACACCCGAATACATTCTTGCTGATGCTGCCAGCTAGCATCCATTCCTGGGAAGAAGTTATGCCCAGGCACTACCAGTACACCGCGCTCTTTAAGCCGTTGATACAACTCTTGGCTGGTGATCGGAAGACCTTCAAACCACAGCCATAAAAATATCGCACCCTCTGGACTATGGATGCGATAGGGCAAGCTCCCTAACTCCGCTCTAAACCAATCGACCGCCTGCTGAGCGCGCTGCTTATAAAACGGCTTAACCAGATTATTACTTAGAGTCAGTATTTCCCCACTGCTGAAAAGTTCGCGGGCAATGGTTGGACCGAGATTGCCACAGGCCAAATTGACCACCGTATTGGCATTGCTGTAGCCCTGCACTATATCTTCTCGCGCCACAATAATACCTGTACGCACACCCGGCAGGCCCAGCTTGGAGAGACTCAACACAAGAATAGTATTGTCATTCCAATGGGGTTTAGCATCGTTAAATATAATGCCGGGAAATGGCAAGCCATAGGCGCCATCGATAATAAGTGGAATATCTGCGGCCAGAGCAATCTCGTCGAGATGCTCAATTTCACGGTCGGTCAGCACGTTACCCGTGGGATTAGTGGGCCTTGAAACACAGAGAGCACCCGTTTGCTCCGTCACCTCGAGTTTGGAAAAATCCACATGGTATTTAAATAGATTGTTGTCCATCAATTCAATTTCAGGCCGGGTGGCCGTAAAGAAATCTCGGGTTAGGCCTATGTCGCCGTAACCAATATATTCTGGCGCTAATGGCAGATGAATTGAGCGGCTGCTGCCATCGGGCATGGCCCCGGCAAGCATATTGTAGAGTATGAAAAATGCTGACTGGCTGCCATTGGATATGGCGATGTTGCGCTCAGAGAGATCCCAGCCAAACTCTTTTTTCAATAGGCCTGCAATCTGCTCACGAAAGACTTTATCACCCTGGGGCGATTGGTAGATGCCCATCAGGCTATGGAGTTGCGCGGGGTCTGCGAGCACTGTTTCTAAGCGAGCCTTAAAGATTGCCTCAGCCTCAGGAATACGCCCTGGATTACCGCCGCCCATAAAGATCATGTCGGGGTTTTCGTTTAGCGCAGTGCCGAGATCATCCATCAACTCAACAATGCCTGTGGGGGCGCAAAACTTAGTGCCAAACTGCGATAATTTCAAAACATACTCCTGTAATTATTTTTCCATATACCTAAATGTAAAATTTACTCTAGACTGCTCTAGGCCACTAACCTTAGCTAATCTATGCTGCCAATGGTCCTGTATTCCTGCGCCCATGAGTAACAGTGATCCGTGGGGCAAGCTAACCGACAGTCGCTCTTTGCTCTGGTTGTGTCGGAGCTGAAAAACACGTTCAGCGCCCAGACTTAGGCTCGCCACTAAAGGCTCTACCCCGAGCTCTGGTTCATCGTCTGCATGCCAATCGACACTGTCTCGACCATGGCGGTAATAGTTAACCAGCGCCCTATTAAAGGGGTGGCCAGTAGCCTGTTCAACCGCAGCTCTTACTGAATCCATCCAGTCAGGAAATGCTAGGGCTTGCAAGCGAATACCCGAGTAAGTGTAGCTGGTATCTGGCGCGCCGAACCAATTTTGTAGGCGCGGCACAGGAATGCGCCGGCCGGCGATATTAATCATATCTTCACGCCAGGGCGTTTTAGTAATAGCGGTGGCAAGAAGACTGTCGGCCTGCTGGCCATCCAGCCAATTGGGCCAAAAAATAATCTCCGATTTACGCTCATCGGTTAGCCGCACGGGAATAACTTGCTGGTCAAATAGGTCCATTATCTTGGGCCCATTTAATTAAACACCGTAGAGTCTTGGTTCTATTTCAAGGGCGATTCCAAACTTAGCAGACACTGCATCTTGAATTTCTGTGGCCAAGGCAAGTAGCTGGGCGCCTGTGCCGCCGTAATTCACCAGCACTAGGGCCTGATGTTCATGCACTCCAACCTCTCCCCGTCGCTGACCACGAAAACCGCACTGATCAATTAACCAGGCCGCTGGAATCTTATAGGTGCCGTCTGCCTGAGGGTAGCGAGGTGATTGACTTCCATTGCTCTCTAGCCGACTAAGCCCAGACTCAGTTACTAGCGGGTTCTTGAAAAAGCTACCTGCATTCGGTAACTGGGCTGGATCTGGAAGCTTTTGCTGACGGATGCGGCAAACGGTTTCGCTGATGAGTTCGGGGGTTGGCGTTCTGTCGCCAATAGCATCTGCTAAAGCGGGATATTGAATCTGCGCTATAGGCTGAGTCGATAACCTTAGGCAGACATGGGTGATCAGGAACCGATCTTTGTAGGCCTGCTTGAATATGCTGTCACGATAACCAAATTCACATTGCCTATTATCAAGCTCAATCAATTCGCCGGTACTAATTTCGATGGCCTGCAGGGACACGAACAGGTCGCAGAGCTCAACGCCATAGGCGCCAATATTTTGAATCGGTGCTGCACCCATATTACCGGGGATTAACGACAGGTTTTCGAGGCCATACCAGCCCTGTTGCAAACAGTATTGAACCATTTCGTGCCAATTCTCACCGGCGGCAAAGGTCACTTCAACCTGATTGTCAGCGACAGGCTTGCTGCTGATACCTTTAAGGTCGAGATGCAGCACGAGACCCTGGATATCTCCGGCTATTACCATGTTGCTGCCGCCGCCCATTGGCGTTATGGGCAGATCTTTGTCCGCAGCAAAGACTAGAGCCTGCTGTATTTGGTTGGTATCAGTTACTGAGCAGAAATATTCAGCATAGGCCGGTAGTGCCAAACTGTTTAAGTGTTGCAGAGAAGCATTTTCTTTAATCTCAAGAATGTTCAAAGCGACGGCGACTCGGGGCTATTGTCCAGCTCAGGGCTATCATATAGCTCAGGGCTGTTATCCGGCTCAAGGCTATCATTCAGCTCAGGGCTGTTACCCCGGATATGCGCGAGTAGACCAGTAGAAGCTTCTTCCACTAGATCGAGTACCAATGCAAAGCCGTTATCGCCGCCATAGTAAGGATCGGGCACCTCGGTCTGTTCATTCTGCTGGGAGTAATCGAGAAACAGTCCTAGCTGGCCGTTGTAGCTTTCTGGACGCATAGCATGGAGGTTGCTGAGATTGTCACTGTCCATGGCAATAATATAATCAAACTGATTAAAGTCTTCGGCCTCTACCAGGCGTGATCGCAGCTCAGACATATCGTAACCTCGCTCAGCGGCAACGGCGCTGGTGCGTTGATCTGGTGCATGACCCAGATGCCAATCGCCAGTGCCTGCACTGTCGACAATAATCTGCTGGGATAAACCTTCAGAATCTACCATAGATTGAAAAACCGCATGAGCAGTGGGAGAGCGACAGATATTGCCCAGACAGACAAACAGCACGGAAATTTTATTCATATCGGCTTAAAACCTACACTTATTAAATTTAAAGTGAATTATCACAATATCTCATTAACTTATTGTTTTAGTTGCTTTTAATAATATTAATAGCTGCCTGCAGATCTTCTTCGGTATCTATGCCGGCCGGCACTGGCTCTACCGCATCAGCCACATGGATACCGATACCATTCCACATAAATCGTAACTGTTCTAACGATTCCGCCTGCTCTAAAGGCGCAACGGGCCAGGTCACAAAGCTATTGAGCTGCGCCACTCGGTAGCCATAAATGCCTATATGACGGCGCGCTAAATCTAGTTCTGGCATTGACGTCTGACCCGCCTGAAAATGATCTCGGGGCCAGGGCACAGGTGCGCGACTAAAATAACAAGCCATACCCTGCTTATCGGATACAACCTTTACCGCGTTAGGATTCAGAAAATCCGCAACCGCTTCAATAGGCTCACAAAGAGTAGAAACACCAGCCTGCGGGTTTTTGGCAAGATTTTCTGCAACCTGATTAATCACTGCCGGCGGAATCAATGGTTCATCACCCTGGACATTAATTACCAACTGCTGATCCGTAAGACCAAGCTGCTGCGCAACCTCCTGCAGACGATCTGTGCCTGAGACATGATCAGCTCTGGTCATGCACACCTGAGCACCAAATGCCTGAGCGGCCTGCTCAATACGACTGTCATCGGTGGCTATAACCACCTGAGCCGCATCACTCTTAAGGGCCTGCTGCCACACACGTTGGATCATCGACAGACCGGCAATATCCCGTAACGGTTTCCCGGGCAACCGCGTGGACGCATAACGCGCAGGGATAATGACGATAAAGCTACTCATAGGTCTCTCTTTGAATTTTTTTGGCTCGCAAGGGAAAGCTGTTCGGCAAACGATTTCTTGTCGACTGGCAGCCCTGCAGCGTCAATTAACAGCCCTGCAGCGCCGACCGACAGCCCTGTAGCCCCCATAAGGAGGCCTGCAGCGCCAATCAGGCCATCAACAAACTCTGGAGGCACATTCATTTCAACCTCAAGTACCCAGAGGTTGTCAGGAATTGTATCCGTATATTTTATCGCGTCTTTGGCAGTGATGATAACGGGCAGACTATCGTTAAAACTAAGGTCGTGGATATATAGCTGCTGATGATCATCCTTGCTGGTTAAATCAACGTCTAAGCCGAGGTTTCGCAATGTTCCAGCAAAGGCGTCGGGATTGCCGATGGCCGCCACAGCGTGCACTGAGGAGGAATCAGCCCATTCAGAGGCAGCCACTATTTTATTATTTGATAGGTTTCGAAATACACTGGGCTGCAAGCCTATATGCTGAGCCTTTACGCCAGCACCTAAGACCATATTCTGAGCGTTGCTGGTTTCGCCATTAACTAGCACAAAGTCTACCTGCTGAAGCCTGCGGGAGGATTCCCGCAGGGGACCTGCAGGCAAGCAACGCTGATTACCCAATCCTCGAGCACCATCAACAACAGCTATTTCGATGTCTCTATGCAATCTATAATGCTGAAGGCCATCATCGCTGAGCACCAAATCGCAAGAATGATTAGCGAGCAAATAGTTAACTGCGGCAACTCTGTCTGGATCAACCACCACAGGGCAATCGCAGGACTGGGCAATTAATAACGGCTCATCGCCACATTGGGCAGGACTTACGCCTTCAACAACGTCCAGTGGATAGCTATCTGCCTTGCCACCATAGCCACGACTCACCACGCCAACGTTGAAGCCGCTAATACTGAGTGCCTTGACTATGGCAATAATTAAGGGAGTTTTACCACTGCCGCCCACCGAGATATTGCCGACAATTACCACCGGCGAACTGAAGGTATGCCCCTGATGTTTTGACTGCAATCGGCTGCGACGTATGCTGGTAAGCAGCCTAAATAACCAGGAAAAAGGAATAAGAAATACCAGCCACCAGCTGTTGCTATACCAGGCTCTGGTTAGATGCTGCTCTGCACTCGCCAAGCTCAGCCCGCTCCTGGCTCGTCAAACTGATTATGGTACAGCTGGGAGTAACGGCCGGCTGCTGCCAGCAATTCTTTGTGGCTGCCCTGCTCTACAATACAGCCGTTTTCCATCACCAGAATACGGTCTGCTTTCTCAACCGTGCTCAGGCGATGGGCAATAACAAAGCTAGTGCGGCCTTTCATTAACTCTTCTAGGGCCGCCTGAATATGGCGTTCGGAATCTGTGTCCAGCGCAGAAGTTGCCTCATCTAAAATGAGTACCGGTGCATTTTTTAACACCGCTCGCGCAATGGCGATTCGCTGTCGCTGACCACCGGAAAGCATCACACCATCGTCACCAATATGAGTCTGATAGCCCTCGGAGAGGTTTTCAATAAACTCATGGGCATGGGCAATTCTGGCCGCGGCTACTACTTTTTCTGGGCTGCAACCGGCCAACTCACCGTAGGCAATATTGTTAAATATTGTGTCATTAAACAGAGTCACATTTTGACTAACGATTGCGATATGTCTGCGCAAATTAGCCAAGGCAAAATCATTAACATCCACGCCATCCAGTAAAATATTACCTTCGCCATGATTATAAAAACGGGGAATTAAGCTTACTAGCGAGGTTTTACCGCTACCGGAAGAACCTACAAGGGCAATGGTTTCGCCTGGGCTAACGTTAAAGTTAATATTTTTCAATACAGGCCGATCAGCACTGCCATAGGTGAAATTGATATTCTTAAATTCAAATTTACCGACGACCGAATCCTGTTCAACATCACCAGTATCTACCTCTTCTTCGGCATCGATAATTTCAAAAATAGACTCAGCTGCAGCAATACCCTTTTGGATATCACTGTTCACTTCCGTGAGCTGCCGAATAGGTTTGATCAACATGCCCGAGGCGACGAGGAAGGTAATAAAGCTGCCGGTGGTCATGGTCTCGAGAATTGCGGGGTTAAGCATGAAACCAGTGATAGCACCAAAGGCCAGCGACACAATAAGCATCACGAGGGGATTACTAATACCTTCTGTGAGGGACATCTTCATATTTTGGCGGCGATTACTATGACTCGCCACGTTAATACGAGCACGCTCCGCATCCATCCCACCAAACATTCTTACCTCTTGATAGCCACTCACGGCTTCCTGAGTAACATGAGTCACATCGCCCATGGCCGACTGAATACGCTTACTGATCAGTCTAAAACGTTTGCTGACAATGCTCACCAAGATAGCAATAAAGGGCATTACCGCAATAAAGAACAGGGTTAGTTTCCAGTTCACATAGAACAGATAGCTCATCAGGCCTATAACAAGACTGCCCTGCTGCAATAGTGTTTTAACGGCTTTTGTACCCGCCTGAGTGACCTGCTGCACATTAAAGGTGACGACAGACACTAGATGACCAGACATGGACTGATCAAAAAAGCGAAAGGGTAAGAGCAAATATTTTTCAAAGATGTCTAGGCGCAGAGCATGGACAAGGTAGTTAGACACGTAAGCCAACCCATAGCTGCCGATCAGATAGCCAAACCCGCGAATCATACTCACCACCACTAGGAACAATGGAATGACTAACCAGCGATATTCATCCAAGGAATCACCAAACAGAGAGTTGGCGAAGAATGCGGTAAGACCCGTGCTGGGAAGACTATTCTCGGAAGCAGAACCAGTGAGCATGCCCACTGTATCGGTGATATATCCGAGCAGATCCACAAAGGCCACTTCGGCCGCCGAGTGCATCACCAAACCAAATATACTGACGGCAAATGCGGCCCAGTAGCGAGCCACATAGCTCATTAATCGGGCATAGGTTTTAGCGCCGCTTGACGCAGAATCCTGGGACATATTTTATTGCTCTTGTGTCTGCTGCGTGGCGATATTTAGTCGGCTAAAGCCTAGCTGACCAGCTGCATCCATCGCAATAACAACGGCTTGATGGCTGGCTTGAGCGTCAGCGGTAATAATAAGCGGCATCTCTACATTGCCTCCAGAGGCATCCTGTAACGCCGCCATAATGGTCTTGATCTCACGATTTATCAAATTTTGCCCATTGACCGCATAGTTGCCCTCAGCATTGACCAGCAATTCTAATGTCTGCGCAGTCTCCTCGGCGGGTTCGCCATTGGCTTCGGGCAGGGTAATCAACAGCCGCGTTTCTTTGGTGAAGGTGGTGGTAACCATAAAAAATATCAATAGTAAAAACACCACATCAATCAGTGGAGTGAGGTTAATACCGTTGTCTTGTTTTGATTTACGCCGAAACTTCACGCCACTAAGCCTGCTTAAACAAGTCGCTGTGCATAGCATCGACCAGCTTGGTCGCCTGCCCTTCTAACTGCACAACTAATGACTCAACATGGCGCTCAAAATAGCGATGTAAGACCATCGCAGGAATCGCCACCGTAAGGCCCGCTGCTGTGGTAATCAGCGCCTGAGAGATACCTCCGGCCAATTCAGCGGCATTGCCGGTACCAAACAGCATAATATCTGCGAACACCTGAATCATACCCAGCACAGTGCCCAGTAAACCCAGCAGCGGCGTCGTATTGGCAATAGTGCCTAGAATAGTTAGGAATCGCTCGAGCTGGTGAATCACCTGCCCCGCCGCCTCTTCGATGCTGTCTTTCATCACATCTCGGCCATGGCCTGAATTGCTGATGCCTGAGGCGAGAATATAACCAAGGGGAGAAGAGTCCCGGAGGGTTTTGAGTCGATCACCACTGAGTTCTTTATTACGCAGCTGCTGCCAGACTTGCGCCAGCTGGCCAGCGGGAATGATGCGCTCAGATTTGAGGGTGATAAATCTCTCGATAGAAATGGCGACAACCACAATCGAGCAGAATAGAATCGGCCACATCAACCAGCCGCCAGAAACAAAAATTTGATACACAGAGATGCCTAATTAGTCCGTTAAAATTCCGGCAACTTTACCACAAACCCTGACAATGCTGTATCGGCAAATAGTCCCCTCAACGCCACCAGCGATCAGGACGACTGGTTCTTGTGGGCCCTACCTTCAACACGCCCTGCTGATTCCACACAAAACTAATAGCCCCCTGCTCAGATGTTAGCCACCGCTGGCTCTTAACAGAGCGGTAGCGATCCACAACAGCACTATGAGGATGCCCAAACTGATGGCGATATCCGCTAGAGAAAACCACATGAGCGGGTCGCACTCGATCTACAAAACCCTGAGTCGAAGAGGTTTGACTGCCGTGATGGGGAGCCAGCATCACAGTTACTGGGGTTAAAGGGAGCTTAGAAAAGGGACTGCGCTGTAAATGGGCTTCCACAGAATGTTCAATATCCCCTGGCAGCAGGATAGTTTGGTCTCGCCATCTAATCAGTAAAACGCAGGAGCTATTGTTACCTTCGTTCGCACTGGACGGGCTGGGAGATAATATTTCAAAGGAAACCCTGTCGACACCCTCCCCCCATTCCCATCGCTGTCCCGCAACGCAGCGTCGATAGTTTTTGGCAACGAAGCCGGGACCCACAACAACATCCTTAACCTCGACCGATGCCAGCAGCGAGTCGACGCCTCCAGCATGATCACCATCTTCATGACTGACCACTAAAAGATCAATCTGACTCCGACCACGACGCCAAAGATAGGGGGCAACAATGCCGCTTCCCGCGCTAAAGCGCTCTCCATAATTAGGGCCACTGTCGTAAACCAACGTTTTATCCGGCGTTTCAAGTACCAGCGCTAGCCCCTGCCCCACATCAAGCACAGTAAGGCGCAATGGTGTCTCAGGCTTTGAGCTGGCCAGTACTACTGCCAGAGGCAACAGCAACAACCAGCGTCCTGCCAGCCCTCTCGGCAACAAAAGCCCTGCCACTGCTAGCAACGCTGCTATAAATCCCCAAGTATCAAAAGCCATAGGGGTATACATAAAACCAACCGAGGCCGGCAACCAGTCAACGACCAGCCATAGCGGTGCCACTGAATAATCCGCCCACTGCCAAAGCAGCCCCGCAGCACTGGGCCAAACCGCATGAAGGCCGACCCCCATTAACGAAAGCGGAATGCTGACAAAAGATATCCAGGGCACAGCCACTAGGTTAACCAGCGGTGCCAACCAGGAGCCCCTGCCCATAAAAAATAATAATGGAATTGCCATCCCAACCATTAGTGCAAGCTGGGCTGAGCAGATTCGCCAGAAGGAAAAGCTGGGCTTAATAGAAGGCAACTCATGTTTTGATAACCAGGGTGTAAACCACCAGAGTAAAAGCCCGACAGCCACAAAGGATAGCCAAAACCCCGCACTCATTATCGCAAGAGGCTGGGCAATCCCAATTAGCACCAGTGCCCAGGCCATGCAGATATATGGCTCTATACAACGAAATAGCACCTTACTGAGCATAACCACCACTACTGCAATCAATGCCCGCTGGGTAGACAGTGAAAACCCCGCCAACAGGCTGTAACCCAGAGCGGCAGAGATGGCCATCAATGGTCCAGAGCAGCGCCCAATCAAACTCACCAAAAGAGGTAAACGACGGTGCAATGGCAACAGCAGTCGCCCTAGCCCTGCCCCCAGCCAGAAACCCATAGTGGCCACTAAACCTATATGCAGGCCAGAGATCACCAGCAGATGGACAATACCAAGGCGAGCCAGATCATCCCACTGCGCACTAATTTGCTGTTTATCACCAATACTCAGTGCAACCACAACCGCGCCTCCCAGCTCTGAGAGACCGCTTCCATTGATAGCCCGCCGAATCTGGTTGCGGTAATTATTGATCGAGTGTCTAGAGCCTTCCAGGCGCAATGCCTTTTTACTCTGGCGAACATAACCGGTTGCGGAATAGCTCTGCTGGACTAGCCAACTCTGATAATCAAAGGCCCCAGGATTACGCATTCCTCTTGGCCGCTGCAGGCGCCCAATAATTTGCCAGCGCTCGCCTGAGCGCAACTCTCGACTGACACCCGCCCCGGAGAAGCGATACCAACTTAAGAGCACCGATTTAAGCGGCACCTGCTGGCTCGGATCAGAAAGTAGCTGTGCAGAATCTACAGCGAAGCGAAAGCGGCTGCGCCGATCATTTGTATCGATCAAACTATCGATGGTTCCGGTAATTAAAAAATCCTGTTTATCGAGATGCTCGGGTAGCTGGTGGTGCAATTGCCGGTCCGCCACAAATAGCGCCCAGCAGATACCCAAACCGAGACAACCTATAATGCAAGCGACAGACTTTTTTCTGCCAGTGAGAAAAATAGCGGAGACTAATAGTGCAATAGCGGCGGCAAGAGCACAGCCAATAATGACAGCACTGCCAGGTAATCGCGGCCACCAGGCAACGGAGAATATCCCTATGCTTAACGCCAAAAGGTAGCGCATTTGTGGCCCCTGCTTGCACATCATATTGAGACTGGTAAAGTCACAGCCAACAACGCTGATTGAGCCAGTCTAAACAGGCCTGCAGCTTTTAATGGTAACGGTGTCCACAGTTAGATGAAAAACCTGCTAATTATTTATCACAGCCAAAGTGGCAATACCGAAAAGCTGGCCCAGGCGGTTTTAAATGGCTGCCAGCAGGAAACGGCTGTTAGCACTAGGCTGATTAGGGCTTTTGATGCTCGATTAGAAGACCTAATCTGGGCCGATGGACTGCTGTTTGGCACCCCAGAAAACTTCGGCACCATGAGTGGCGCACTTAAAGACTTTTTTGATCGAACCTATTACCCGGCTGAGCCCTATGAACTCAACCTGCCCTATGGCATTTTTATTAGTGCCGGAAATGATGGTACCGGCGCGGTGCGAGAGATTGATCGTATTGTCAAAGGCTATCCCCTGCGTAAAATAGCCGAACCCCTCATCGTCAATGGTGACATCAGCTCAGATCATATTGATGCATCAAAAGATTTTGGGCATGCCATGGCTGCAGGGCTAGCCTTGGGTATTTTTTAATGTTGCCTTACAAATGGAATAACACGTGAGTAGAGGATTAGTATTAACAGGGGGTGGAGCCCGTGCGGCCTACCAGGTTGGCGTACTAAAAGGCATTGCGGCTATTTTACCCAGAACAGTCTACAACCCCTTCCCAATTATCTGTGGCACATCCGCCGGCGCCATTAATGCGCTGTCTATAGCAGGACGTGCTGGCCCCTTTCGCCTCAGAACGCGCAAGTTGGAAACTATCTGGCACAACTTACGGGCCTCTGATGTTTACCGCACCGATGCCTTTGGGGTAGCCAAAAATGCGTTCCATATGGCCGCATCAATGCTACACAGTGGTTATGGCATCGGTCGGCCGATATCCCTACTCGATAACGCACCTCTACGTGAACTACTGAATAACTATGTGAAGTTTGATTATTTAGAGACTGCCATCGGTAATGGTGAACTAGAAGCCATTGCAATAAGCGCCATGAGCTATGCCTCCGGCCAATCCGTAACCTTCTTTCAAGGCCAAGACAGCATTCAACCATGGAATAGAGCAAGGCGTCGCGGCGAAAAAATTGACCTAACCATTGATCATCTAATGGCGAGCACTGCAATTCCCAGTCTTTTTCCTGCGGTCAAACTAGAGGGCGGCTATTTTGGTGATGGCGCGGTGCGTCAGTTAAAACCCATTAGCCCGGCCCTACATATGGACGCAAGACAGCTGTTAATCATTGGCGTTAGCGACAATGCGACTCACAAGGCCCCTGAGCTACAACCTGACCATTCCCCGTCAATCGCGCAGATTATGGGTCATATGTTTAATAGCGCTTTTATTGATGCCGTAGAGAGTGACCTGGAAACATTGCGCACCATAAATCGTCTAGCCTCAGCACTACCCCAATCACTCAAAGATAAGAATGGCATCACAGACTTGAATGCCGTGGAGGTGTTGTCTATTTCTCCGAGCCAATCCATAGACCAGATAGCCGAAGAACATATTCACGAACTTCCCCGCTCCCTAAAGCTGTTCCTAAAAATAACCGGAGCAACCGCCCAGGGCGGAGGCACCAGCGCCGCCAGCTATCTCCTCTTTGAACCCGGCTTCTGCCGCAAACTCATCGCCCTAGGCCACCAGGACGCCCTTGATCAAGAAAAAGCCATCCGCGAATTTTTCGCCCTCCCTCCAGTAGCCAATTAGATAACAGCCAGTAAAGCCAACGCCCGAATCAACCTCCTCCCGTAACGAAAGCTGCGCACGTAACAAAAACTGCGCCCGTAAAAAAAGGCGGACCCTTTCAGGTCCGCCTCAGCTCTCCCCCTCTTGTCTTATTATGAACTAACAATAACAAGAGGTATTTCCCAACTTCATTCCAAAACTTACAATTGAGACGAGCTAGATAGAAGACCCCTCATAACTTTTTTCAAACGCAAAAAAAAAGCGCAAAACCGAAGTTTTGCGCTTTCTTAACTGGAGCGGGAAACGAGGTTCGAACTCGCGACCCCAACCTTGGCAAGGTTGTGCTCTACCACTGAGCTATTCCCGCAGAAGCTTATCCATAAGCAACGTATAAAATGGCGTCCCGTAGGGGAGTCGAACCCCTGTTACCGCCGTGAAAGGGCGGTGTCCTAGGCCTCTAGACGAACGGGACGTGACTGGCTAGGAGGCGCGCATTCTATTGAGGTGCAGTAAGACTGTCAAGCCTAATGGCCTTAAATTTTAGTGCTTTTGCCGTTTTTTTAATTCCACGTTAATTCCAGCAAAGAAAGCCCTTATCCGTCGAGCATTAAAACCGAAATCTCGACCCGAGGTAACCGATGCTGAACGTACATCAATAATCGAGTTGTCGGCGCCTACAGGGGTAACTCGAATAGCTATATCAGCCTTAAAGACAAAAAAATTAGTTTTATGCACCACATCTATGTGGCCAGTCTTGGAATCCCAATCACGAACCGACCAGCCCAGCTTAGCAGCCGTATAGATTGCCATCGCGAACACATCTCGTATCGGCAGAGCAATATGTAAACTTTTAATATCCGGATAAGCTTCTAGCTGCTCCGCGACAAGATCATGACGGTAAACTGTGGAACTGTCGTAACTCATGCGGGTTGCCTCGCCATAGATGAGCGCTGGCGGGTTTCTTGTATCAGTACTAATATCGTACATATTAGGGGCCATTAGACCTTCGGCGCCGACCTTATAAATAAAAAGCACAGGCCAAAATAAGAGCAGCATCATCAGCAGCAATAAATCCTTTGGCACATAACAGTTGCGAACAAACTGCCTCACAAGCGCTGTAATCCCTATTACGCCCACTAACCCGCTGGCTGCGATTATAGAAAGCGCAACATTCTTTTTAAAGGGTATATGAAACAGTTCCATGAAAAAAATAAGCGCGACGAGAACCCCGACTAGGAGAATGGCCTGCCCCACAAAACTAAGTATTTTCATCGTCACCATCCATAAAGCAAACTATGTTGGCTACATATCTACTCTACTTAGCCAAGATTATACACAATCACATAATGGTTGGCGGTTAACAACCCAACAAAGCTAGCCGTGTTTGCTACTAAACCCGTGGCCCATTACTCAAACATGCAAACTGGCTTGAGGGTCAGGGCCAAAAGCTCATCGAACTGAAAAATTGACAAGCCTAATGGCCTTAAATTTTAGAGCGTTTGCCGTTTTTCTAATTCTGCGTTAAATCCAGCAAAGAAATCCCTTATCCGTCGAGCATTAAAACCGAAATCTCGACCCAATTTAACTGACGCCGACCGCACATCAATAATAGAGTTATCGTCGCCGACAGCAGTAACCCGAATAGATATATCAGCCTTAAACGCAAAAAATGCGGTGGTGTCCCGCAAATCTATCTGGCCGAGCCTAGAATTCAAGTTATACACCCGCCAACCCAGCATAGACGCTGCGTAGGCCGACATATGGAATACATCTCGTTTCGGCAGGGCGACGTGAAAGGTTTTAATGTCAGGATAAGCGGCCACTTGCTGTGCAACAAGGTCTTGGCGGTATAAGGTTGGGCTATCATAATGCGTGCGGGATACCTCAGCGTAGGCGAGCATCGGCGGATTTTCGGTATCAGTGCTAATATCATGGAGGTCTGGCGTAGATAAGCCTTTGGGACCTATTGCTACAAAAAATAGTATAAGGGGCCACATGCAGACCGACATCAGAACCACCATCTCGGTAGAAAGCCTTTTGTTCTGGCGATACCTACGGATCAACCCGACCGTTCCCACTAACGCCACAAAGGCGCTGACTAATACGACAAGGACCGTAAAAGATAATTTTGATTTGACACTCACCAGATCTAATTGAAAGCTAAGGCCGGCCAAAATAATGACCAACATTACGGCCTGCCCAGTAAAACTAATTAATTTCATCCGTAAAACCCATAAAGCACAGTATTTTGGCTACAATGATTGTTCACTTATTCATATATACACACTCGCATAATGACTGACATATTACAATCCAACAAGCTTAGCGGTGTCTGCTACGAAATCCGCGGTCCCGTGCTGAATCATGCCAACTGGCTTGAGGATCAGGGCCAAAAAATCATCAAACTGAATATCGGTAATCCCGGTGCCTTTGGTTTTGATGCCCCTGATGAAATCATCCATGATGTTATTCATAACCTCCGTGAAGCTCAGGGTTACAGCCACAGTAAGGGGCTGTTTTCTGCGCGCAAAGCCGTAATGCAGCGCTATCAGGCTCAGGGTATCCAGGGTATTGATGTCGAAGATGTGATCATGGGCAATGGCGTCAGCGAGCTGATTGTTATGGCGATGCAGGCATTGTTAAACCGGGATGATGAGATACTAATCCCCTCCCCTGATTACCCATTGTGGACTGCCGCTGTCACCATGTCTGGTGGTACTCCCGTGCATTACCATTGCAATGAAGCGGATGACTGGCAGCCAGATGTGGCTGATATTGAGTCTAAAATTACCGCCAATACCCGTGGCATTGTGATTATTAACCCCAACAATCCAACCGGCGCCGTTTATTCCGATGCCGTTCTAAAACAGATTGTTGCCCTGGCTGAACGGCATAATTTAGTCGTCTTTGCCGACGAGATCTACGACCGCATTTTATACGATGGTGCATTGCACACGCCTCTGGCTAGTCTGGTTAAAGAGGTTCCCTGCCTCACCTTTAATGGCCTATCTAAGACCTATCGTCTGGCAGGGTTTCGCTCTGGCTGGATGCTTATTACCGGCGCCAAGCAAATAGCAAAAAGCTATATTGAAGGGTTGGAAATGCTTGCCTCCATGCGCCTCTGTGCCAATGCACCAGCGATGCTGGCAGTGCAGACCGCACTGGGTGGCTATCAGAGTATTAATGATTTGATCTTACCCGGTGGGCGACTGCTTGAGCAGCGTGATCTGGCTCACAGATTGATCACAGACATACCCGGCGTGACCTGCGTCAAGCCACAGTCTGCGATGTATCTCTTTCCAAAGCTTGATTCACAGATGTACCCTATCGCCGATGATGAAGAGATGGTGCTAAACCTGTTGAAAGAAGAGCGTGTACTGCTGGTTCAGGGTTCTGCCTTTAATCTCAAAGATAAGCAGCATTTCCGCATCGTATTTTTACCGGATCAGGATCAGCTCAGTGAAGCTATCGGACGCTTTGCTAACTTTTTAGAGCGCATGCGAGCCTGATAAGCCTTTTTAAGAGACAGTATAGAATTAAGAGATGAACATAGACATGAGCAAGAACAAACTAAACAGTAGCAATAATAAGCAAGACGATACTGTGGCAGCAGATTTCAATGGCGCCGCAATTATTGATGATCAGGGTGTGGAAGTGCCGATTACCGAAGATATGGTGCAAACCGCCTGTGACGAACTGGGCGACTCCTAGCCCTGACTTTGACCGTCAAGCACTAGGCTCTAAACCCCAATAGCTTAGCGTTACTGTCCTCAGTGGATACAGCATAATAGCTAAACTCTCTGCGCACTGGGTAGGTCTTGCGCAGCTGGTCAAATGCCAGCCCTACCGCTTCAGGGCCCGTAAGATTAGCCAACGTATCACGCATGCGCTGATCATCTTTAGCCACATCATAACTAGCTAAAACTGCCTCGTCTAAAGTATCCAGATTACCCAGAACCTGAAATTCATCCGTAGGTTCATTGCATGGCTCACTTTTCTCGCCCAAGAATGTTAGGAAAGCATCGAACACCATCTGAGTGCCATTAGTCTTGCCCTCAAGGCTATAACCCGCAATATGAGGTGTAGCCATCTCCACCAAAGCCATTAGATTGAGGTCTAACTGAGGTTCTGGTTCCCAGACATCCAGTGCAACCTGCAACGGCGCATCGGCCCGCAGATGGGCCAGCAATGCTTTATTGTCGATCACCGCACCACGACCCGCATTCAACAATAGTGCGCCAGGCTTAATCTTGGAGAGCACCTCGGAATTAAACATATGATGGGTTGGAAACGCTCCCACTTTGGTGATGGGAGTATGCAGGCAAATAATATCGCTGCTACTAATGAGCTCATCGAATGACACAATATCCGCGTTGGAATCAGCGGCTAGAAATGGGTCATAGACAAAGCAGCTGACCCCAATATCTAGAAGTTTTTTATACAGCCTACCTCCCACATTGCCGCAGCCCACAATACCAACCGTTTTACTCTGCCAGTCTGGGACTAATCGGCACATCACTGAGAGATCATATTGCACTACCGCCTCGGCATTACAGCCTGGGGCATGAGCAAAGATAATATTGGCCGACTGCAAATAGTCAGTGTCGATATGATCAGTGCCTATGGTTGCCGAGCCAACAAACGTCACTTTAGAATTCTCAAGTAACTGGCGATTGACCTCGGTCACCGACCGAACCAAAAGCACATCGGCATCAGTAACATCTGCCGCAGTTATCTCACGGCCAGGCAGTAAATACACCTGTCCATAGGGTGCAAAGAGCTCCTGTACCAGCGGCATATTTTGATCGGCAACGATTTTCATAACAGCCCTTATTTAAAAATTTCGCGACTTCAGCACAGCAGCACGGCCGGCGAAGGCATTGGCAAAACCCATGTCTTCACAGAATATGGCAAAAGCATCCTGGTGAATACCCTGCCAACCAATAGCGTCCAATGCTGGCGCCTCATCAATCTCGGTCACAATGGTGGCCAACTTGCGAGACAGAAATAGTTGATCGCGATTAGCATCCAGTTTATCGGCGAGCTTTTTAGCGCCGCGAATCGGTAAGTCCTGCAGCTGATCGAGATGCTCCATAATCACATCTACGCTGGCATAGTGACTCAGCAACTGTCTTGCTGTCTTGGCACCAATACCGGGAACACCGGCAATATTGTCACTGCTGTCACCCATAAGGGATAAATAGTCCGCCATCTGATTACAGCCCAGCTCAAGTTGCACTTCCATTTCCTGCTGAGTCTTGGGGTATGAGTTGCCAAAGTCCCAGTACAGATCATTGGCTTGAATAATTTGGGTTAGATCTTTATCGCGGCTAACAATCACCGGCTGAGCATTTTTTAGACGCACCTTGCTAGCGACACCACCAATAAGGTCGTCTGCCTCATAGATGTTCGATGCCATTTCCGTAATACCCATTACTCGACAGAGCTGACGGCAGGCATTTAACTGGAATGCCAGAGCCTCATCGGGAAGCTCCCGATTAGCTTTATAGTCAGGGCAAAGCTGATGGCGAAAACCACATTCGAGGCTTTCATCAAAGGCACAAAATATATGCGCGGGATCTTTCTGTTTGAGAATATCTAGCAAGAAGGCGGTAAAACCATAGACCGCATGGGTGGAAAACTGGTTTTCTGCTGCGCGCCAGTTCTCAGGCAGGGTGAAATAGCTACGGAATATATAAATGGAGGAGTCTATCAAAAATGCTTGCATGGGCTGGTCTACAGGATATTAGTGAGTTGATAATGAGCAGAGTCAGTTACCTCAGCAACTTTAAAGCTCAATGCAAGTCTAGACAAAAATTGATCGCCACGTGAGGGTAAGCCGCCCTTCTCACTCCAGAGTCTCGCCTGATCCACAACCGCAACTGCGAAATGATGATTAACTGAGCTGTCCCCATCAAGATTATCCACGCTGAGGCGAAACCCCTGGCCACAGGCCACTGAAAACATCCACTCAAGAGCCTGTGGCTTTACTTCAGCAGCTTCAAAAATACGCTGCTGCTCTACCGTGCGCCCATCTGGGTTATACCAGTAACCAAAGTCTTCAAGCTTACGCCGCGCCTCACCAGCAATACACCAGTGGGCAATTTCATGGAGGGCGCTGGACAGATAGTCTTCTCGATAGAACAGCCGATTGCAGCCATGCTCCCCATCAGCGGGTAAATAGACGGGCTCATCAGCACCGCCTAGCAGTTTGGTATTGGTTGCAAGGCCGAACTCTTGTTCAAAAATCGTACAGATTCGTGCCAGCATTTAAGCCCCGAATAATATAAAACTGAATAGAAAATCTGCTGTCAAAAAACATTCAACCCAAACACAGCAGAGACTTCAAAAACCGAATTTTACAGTAAAAATAACCGTCTCGGTAAATTGCATATTAAACCGAGATCATCTATGTTTTTAACATATAACACTAATTGTTGTGCTTTCTAGAAAGACAGAGTACTTTATGTAGTGTTAGTGTCTTTTGCTATCAGCTGGCTTAGGAGATTTATTTATGCCCCATTCGGCGATTGATCATTCCCACGACAATGTGATTGATATCTTCACCCGCAGACCTCTCTCTGAAAATTCCAACACTAATCTAATCCGTATCGCCCCCGAACTCGACGGCCTCGAGATGCTTTACAGCAATGCTGAAAATCCTGACAAACTATTCTCAGTCAAAGTATTGGCTTGGGGGCTGCGCGTCAATGGTGAAGTTGTGGGTCTAGTGCCATGGCTTGATGAGCTAGTCGCTTGCGATGAAATTAATGACCCGCTCA
>CAJJAS010000173.1 GCA_905182245.1 gamma proteobacterium HTCC2207
ACTTTCTATGAGCAAAGGCGCCAGTTTTTGGGCGATAAAGAATGGACCCTTAAGGTTACTGTTCATCAGGTCATTCCACTGCTGGTCATCACAATTTTCTAGAGGCGTGGGGTAGAAGCTAGATGCATTGTTGATCAGCACATCCAGTCGGCCTATAGAGCTCACCAGATCGGCAATTTTCTGTAAGCCAGCCATATCATTGAGGTCAGCCTGAACCAGCAAAGCACTATTGTCGCGCTGGGCGTTAAGGTCTTCACAGAGTTTATCGGCGGCCGCGGCTGAGTTGTTGTAATGAATAACTACCTGATAGCCGTTTCTGTGAAAAATTCGCGCAATCACAGCGCCAATACGACGTGCCGCGCCGGTAATTAAAACGACGGGAGACTGATTGTTGTTGCTCATAAATTATTCCGAATAATGTGCTTTAAATTCTGCCAGTGCAGCTGTTTGGCGCAGGCTTAGTTGCAGACCAATCTCGGCGCCACTGATGCCCGCTTCAACTAGATCGGCAACATCAGTCTTGATAACGATTTCCCGAGCCTGACGTAGATACGCAGAAGAGGGGTAATCTCGATCTTCAAATCCTGTTCGACCCCTTGCATCGGCTTCACAGCAGGTTAAAAAGTCGTCCAGTCGGCTGCTCGACTTAAGAGCCCCAATCGCTTTGAGCAATTTGAGTATGGTTTCTGGCTTTAGCTCGAATGCCTTGTGACAGAGCAGATGAAATTCGGTCACCACCATGGCTAACTGGCGATGCTCATTGGGGACCTTAAGTCGGTCGCACACATCTTTTACAAGGGGTAATCCTCGGGCTTCATGGCCCGAATGACTCGGTAGTACGTGGTCTGGCGTAATGCCTTTGCCCAGATCATGAACCAGCACCGAAAAACGAATGGGTGAGCTGTCTGAGAGACGCGCGGCCTGCTGCAAAGACATCAAAATATGAATGCCTGTGTCGACTTCAGGGTGGTAATCCGCACGCTGAGCCACGCCAAATAGCTTTTCAACTTCAGGAAAAAGCAGGGCGAGGGCACCGCAGTCCCGCAGTACCTGAATATAAATGTCCGGTGAGCGCTCACAGAGGGCGCGGTCGGTTTCTTTCCATACGCGCTCGGCAACCAGGTGCTGCAATTCGCCACTGGCCGAAATTTCGGTCATTAATTGGAGTGTTTCCGGAGCGATGCTAAAACCAAGGTGATGATAGCGCGCAGCAAAACGGGCCACTCGTAGAACGCGCAATGGGTCTTCGGTAAAAGCATCGGAGACATGGCGAAGTACCTTATTGGCCAAATCTTGCTGACCGCCATGGGGATCAATAATACTGCCGTCATGATCTTCGGCCATCGCATTGATGGTGAGGTCGCGGCGAATAAGATCGTCTTCGAGAGTAACGTCTGGGGCGGTGTGAAAAGCAAAACCCTGATAACCATGGCCAGACTTTCGTTCAGTTCTGGCCAGTGCATATTCCTCACCGGACTTTGTGTTGATAAACACTGGAAAGTCTTGCCCTACAGGCTGATAGCCTAACTCAACCATTTCTTCAGGTGAGCTGCCGACCACAACCCAGTCATTTTCGTCGCTGGGGTAATCGAGCAATTTGTCGCGAACGGCACCGCCGACTCGGTAGATTTTCATGTGCGCTTCCAATGATTTTCACCATTGTAGAGTGGCGGGGGTGCTACCTCAATAAGTGATTAGGCTTCTGCGCAAGTTTGAACCAGATTGGACAGGCCAGACAGGTTTAGTATTTCGACCTCCTTTTTGTCGCACTTGATATAGCCCGAAGCCTGAAAGCGGCTAAATACTCGACTCACTGTCTCCACGGTAAGGCCGAGATAGTTGCCAATATCAGCCCGTGACATGGGTAGACGAAATCTTGTGGGACTGAGTTTGCGACGCCCCAAGCGACCAGAGATACTCAACAGCAGGCTCGCAATGCGCTCTTCGGCAGAATTTTTCCCGAGCAGGGTAATAAGTTGCTGGTCACTGGTGATCTCGCGAGCCATAAGCTGCATAAAGTGCCGTTGCAACGTGGGTATGCTGGCGCTGAGCTCTTCAAACTTATTAAAGGGAATTTCGCACACAGCAGTTGTTTCCAGAGCTACCGCGGTGTTCTTGTGGGTGTCATCGGCAATGCCGTCCCAGCCAAATATCTCCCCGGGCAGATAAAAACCGGTCACCTGCTCGGTACCGTCATCGCTGACACAATAGGCTTTAATTGAGCCGCTGCGAATAGCGTATACCGAAGAGAAGGCATCGCCAGCATAGAACACCGATTGATTTTTATGCAGAGGTTTGGTGCGCTGAATAACCTTATCAAGCCGATCTAGATCGCCATACTCCATAGCCAGAGGTAGGCAGAGTGTGCTCATACGGCAATCATGGCAATTAGTGGGCTTGATACTGAGTTTTGGTGCTTGCATCTTAATATTCCCATCCGTAGAGGTCGTGCAGCTGACGACCTTGCTTCCTTTGAATAACGCCAATGTAAGTATAGACAGAGAATTGATCTACATCATGGAGATGAGTCGGTAAAAGCAAAGTATTTTTACAATGGCCTAAGCTGAATACACAGAGGGGTAATGATTAAAATTTTTGGGAGCTATTATGGAAAATATTCTTGTTGTCATTGACGGTTCTGATACGGACGAAATGCTGCTAAATCAGGCTTTAGAGCTTGTTGAGGGCGGCGAGACTGATATTCACATTCTAATGTCGGTCTACGATCAGGTTGAGGAGCTGCATAAATATGTAGGTTTTGATAACTATCCCGAGGTTAAACAGGCCATTCTCGATGATGCAGAGATCAAATTGCGGGTGCTCACAGACAAGTTTGCCGATCGATTTTCATCGAATATGGCCTGGGGCAAGCGTTGGCATGAGCCTGTTCTGCAGGAGGCTCGAAATATTGATGCAGATTTAATTATCAAAGTCGCGGGCAAGCAGTCTTGGCTCTCTGAGGTATTGCGCACCCCCGAAGATTGGCAGCTGTTGCGCGAGGCTCGCTGTCCGGTGTGGCTACTCAATGCGCCTAGGCAGCCCATTGATAAGGTTATTGCGGCTGTTAGCACCCTAGATGAAAGCCCAGAGCACAGCGCACTTGGGGATAGAGTCATCGTGCAGGCGGAAGCGTTAGCGGCCAGCTTAAAAGTGCCATTACAGGTGGTTGCGGTGATTCCAGATTGGAATGCGAGCCGCGCAGCTATGGCCTATGTGCCCCCCATCCCCGCGCAGACCGTATATTTGGGTGATATTGGTGCTCAGGCATTGCAGGAGTCGCGGGAGCGGCTGGTTGCGATATTGGAGCGATTGGATATTGATGCGGAAAAGGCAGAGGTTCGCACTGGAACGCTGACCTTAGAGATAATTGATGCCGTGGGTGATCAAGGCTTGCTGGTGATCGGTAGCGCAGCCCATCGCGGCCTGGCCGGTAAGTTTATTGGCAACTCCTCAGAGAAAGTACTGCACCACCTTAAGGCCGATATGCTAGTAGTCCATTAGTAGTCATTAGTAGTTCATTAGTAGCCCATTAGCCCTATCGTTTTTTGGGGCCCCAAAGTTGCTCGAGGCGCTTATCGCGACCGCAGTTCCAGCGGTAGTAGGTATAGCGCGTCGGGCTCTTTTTGTAATAGTCCTGATGGTATTTCTCTGCCACATAAAACGCGGTGGCCAATGTAATTTCTGTTGTCACTGCGGTCTCAAGTTTACCGCTCTCCACCACCTTATCTAGGGAGGCCAGGGCAGCACGTTTCTGTGCCTCATCGTGATAAAAAAGCTCACTGCGATACTGCAGGCCGCGATCACAGAACTGACCTGTAGCGTCCTCTGGATCAATATTCACCCAAAAGTGCTCAAGCAGCTGTTCGAAGCTAATAATGCTGTTATCAAAGGTTATTTGCACGGCCTCTGTATGGCCGGTGGTACCAGATGAAACCTGTTTGTAACTAGGGTTGGGCACATCACCGCCGATGTAGCCAGAGACCACAGAGGCCACACCCTCGAGTTTTTCAAAGTCACTTTCCATGCACCAAAAACAGCCACCCGCAAAGGTCGCTATGTCTTCCTCAGCCTGACTGCCAGTGGAAACAAAGCTTAGTAAGAACAAGAATAGGGCCAATTGTCTGGCGGGCAATTTAAAGGTTATCACTGCAATCTCCGGATTATAAAAGCGTTATTTGTATCGGGTAAAAGTATGGCTTTGACTGGTAAATGGTGAATAGTTTCCCTGCAGAGCCTATTTAGAAAGATAGCGGGTTTAGGACTTAGGGGCATAAAACTGAATCTTAGGCCTAAAACTCTCTTCAAAACAGTCTTTTATTACTTGACGGCCCTGTCTTTTAGACTTAATTTCGCAATGTAGTTACTGGTCTTTTTGGCGATTCCATATTTCAGTGTGAGGATTAATTATGGCAGGCGATCTAGATGATGTAGAGGGCATTGAAGGCATGGCGAACGATGCAGTTAGAATGGATGGTCCTCCGCTGCGTAGAGCCCGGCCCGAGTCTCTATCGGATAAACAGCAGGCACAGCTGAGCATGGAATCCAGACGCCGTCTTGAAGAAAAGCTCGAAGAAACGCGCGTCAAAAAACAAATGCAAGAGTACGACTTTGATTGCGACTTTGATGACGATTGGGGCTAGAAAATATGGCCCCTCCAGCCCCGATAACTAATTGACCTAAACTCAACATTTGCCCCCTTATCACTGGCATAATACCGAGCGAAAATAGCCTCGGATAAACCAGTTGCCCAATACGCCACTTCTCTCAGTCGAACGCCTCCAATTTGAGCGCGATGATTGCAATGTCTTCGAACAAATCGACCTCACCGTCGGTCGAGGCGAGATTGTGCAGATTGAAGGGCCCAATGGTGCGGGCAAAACGACGTTGATGCGCCTGCTGACCACCGCATTGCAGCCAACATCGGGAAATATTAGTTACGCAGGGCAAAGCATTGACCTGTGCCGTTACGAGTACCTCTCTGACATTCTGTATCTCGGCCACCAGCCCGGGGTTAAAATGACCCTCACCGCGGAAGAAAATTTACGCTGGATGGCCGCTGATAGCATCGGTTCTATACAGGATGCGCTGGCCGCCGTTGGGCTTGCCGGTTACGGTGATGTTCCCTGTTATAACCTCTCAGCCGGCCAGCACCGACGCGTTGCTCTCGCGCGCTTATTAATGACAGATGCCAGACTCTGGTATCTGGACGAACCCTTTACTGCCATTGACAAGCAGGGCGTCAGCTTTCTCGAAAACTGTATGAGCGACCATGTTAAGGCAGGCGGGGCAATATTGCTTTCGACTCACCAAGATCTGGCAATCGATGGCGTGCGTAAATATGGCATTAGTCCCCATGCTGATCAGAGGGGACAGTAATGGCGAGCGGATTTTCAGCGTATTTACGCCGAGACCTATTATTGGCCTACAGGCGACGTGGTGAAGCGGCGAGCCCCTTGATATTTTTTGTCATGGTATCAACCTTGATCCCTCTGGGCATCACACCAGAATCAGCCCGTTTAGCCGAGATTGCCCCCGGTATTATCTGGGTAATGGCGCTGCTGGCAACGCTGCTGTCCACTGATAGTTTGTTTGCCAGTGATTACCAAGATGGCTCATTGGAACAGCTGTTAATTAGCCCTCAATTACTGGCCATGCCTGTACTGGGCAAGGTAACGGCCCACTGGATGGTAACGGGTCTGCCGTTGACTCTGGCGTCACCTTTATTAGGGCTGATGTTGGCACTGCCTGCAGCGGGCTATGTGCCGATGATGGCTAGCTTGGCGATAGGCACAGCCTGCCTGAGTCTAGTGGGGTCAGTTGGTGCGGCATTAACCGTATCTCTGCGTAAAGGCGGTCTATTACTGTCACTGCTGGTGATGCCCCTGTATATGCCGGTCATTATTTTTGGCAGTGCCACAGTGCAAAGCGCGATTGATGGTTTTGCCTGGTCGGGTCCCCTGGCTATTTTGGGCGCCATGTTGGCGGCGGCGATTGCCCTTTGCCCACTAGCTGCAGCCGGCGCGTTGCGACTAACGAGTATCAATTAAATTGTTAAGATTGTTTAAACCAAAAAACAAAGAGCATAAGAGACGAGAGATATGAATTGGCTATCAAATTGGTCCCCCAGCTGGCAGTGGTTTCACCGTCTTGGATCGCCACGCTGGTTTTATCAGACCACCGGGCGCTGGTTGCCCTGGCTCAGTCTGTTGGCGCTCGCATTGTTGGGCACCGGTTTGGTTTGGGGTCTGGGCTTTGCGCCTCAGGATGCCAAGCAGGGCAATAGCTTTCGTATTATTTACCTCCATGTTCCCGCCTCATTTTTAGCGCTTGCCGGTTACTACATTATGGCGATTGCTGGCGCTGTCGGTTTGATCTGGAAGATGAAACTGTCTTATATGGTCATGAAGTCAGCCGCGCCTATAGGGGCTGTACTAACCTTTTTGGCGTTATTTACGGGCGCTGTCTGGGGTAAACCCACCTGGGGAACTTACTGGGTTTGGGATGCGCGGATTACGTCTATGTTGATTCTGCTTTTCCTCTATCTAGGGGTGCTAGCACTGCAATACGCATTCCACAGCAATGAGGCGGGCAATAAAGCCAGCGCCATATTAGCCCTAGTGGGTACAGTGAATATTCCTATTATTTATAAGTCAGTTGACTGGTGGTACACCTTGCATCAGCCAGCGACTATCAAGTTAACCTCGGCACCCAGCATGCATCCGGATATGTTCCAGCCCTTACTGGTAATGATTCTGGGGTTCTATTGTTTCTATGTCGTTGCGCTATTTTTGTTTACCCGCGCAGAGATACTGCGCCGTGAACGCAAAACCACCTGGGTTAAAGAGCTTGTATTGGGAGAGCCTCAGTCATGAAGTTTCAATTTGAAAACCTGCAGCAGATGTTCATTATGGAAGGCCATGGCCCCTATGTATGGACCGCTGTTTTGGTATCAGTGGCGATGATGATCTGGTTGATTATCAAACCCTTAGCCGACCGCAGAGCCGCACTTAAAGATGTCGCAGCTGATATGGCGCGAACCGCAAA
>CAJJAS010000174.1 GCA_905182245.1 gamma proteobacterium HTCC2207
GGCCCGCGAGTCAAATATAGCAGTGTATCTGACAATAATAGGGGGTTATGATAAATCTAATAGTTCTGAATCAACCCATTGATATTGATGTTTAAAACACAGGAAAAATACTATGTCCGTTTACATAATTGCAAAGTTCACCATTCATGATCGCAGTGAATATGATATCTACGAGAGTGGCTTTGCTGCCGTGTTCGCAAAATTCGATGGCAAGATGCTAAGCGTTGATGAAGAGCCGATGGTACTGTCTGGAGACTGGGACGCCACTCGATCGGTGATTATTGAGTTTCCTTCACAGAAAAGTGCGCTAACTTGGATGTCTTCTGATGAGTATCAAGCAATAGCCAAGCACCGCAATGCAGGTAGCACAGTCACGTCTATACTCGTTAAGGGCCTTGGTTAACCTAACAAACTCTAAGGTCACAGCCATGCGCGCCAAGTTTGATCACCTTGTGATTTATGTATCGAACCTCGAGGAGGCGATTACGGATTTTACTGATCTCGGCTTTGAGGTCTCTCGGGGCGGTGCTCATGGCGCGACTGAAAATGCCTTAATAATTTTCTCAAATCAGGTTTATATTGAGTTGCTGGCCTGGGTGCCTGTTTGGTATACCCCGCTGCTGAGGACTGTAAATCGACTCGGCATTTTACAATGGCTCGCCGACAGAAAAGGCACTATCTATTGCCGACTTCTAAACTGGGTGACGGGTCCACAGGGGCCCGTTGATTGGTGTGTTCGTGTTGATGATCTTGCGGCTCAATTAGGTAGCTGGAAGAACGCAGAAATGGATGTTCTTAAGTCTGAACAATTTTCAAGAGAGCGCGTTGATGGCCAGATTCTGCGCTGGTATTTAGGGGGCACTCGCAGTTTTGATTTGCCTTTTATGCTCGAGGACATCACCCCAATTGATATGCGTATACCGCCGTTGACTGAGGGCGCTCATCCGAATGGCGCTTTGGCATTAGAGCAGATCCAATTTAGCGTTAATAATAAGGCTACATCAAACGCATTGACCGCTAAGTTTCTTAGCCCTGAGATTTTTGCGCAGGATAAACAGACGACAACTTTCGGTATGGGCGCTGTGAAGGTTAGTTTTGAACAACGTCCTATGCCCTGTAAGGTTTCCCTGACAGTTTCATGTTCAGGCAGCCAAACTCACCCGTTGGATATTGGGAAAAGTCATGGCATTCAGATTGAGTTAGTACCCTCTAACCTCAACACCTAAGCAGAGTTTCATTGCAATATTTCGGCTGCTTCTTTAGGTAAAATCCCATAATATACTGGGCATTCTCCATAAAAATAATAAAAAGTCGCTGATATGCAAAATAAAACATCAATCTCACTTTTTGCACTCTTCTGCTCCTGTCTGTTGTCTATATCTAATGCCTTCGCCGGCATTGCTATCGACGGTGTTCTAGACGAACAGGAATGGGATAGCGCACAGGTGTACGGCGACTTTGTGACAGTAGAGCCACTGACAGGTGATGAGGCAAAATATCCCACCGAAGTGCGCTTGATCACCAATGCCGATGGCATTTTTGTTGGTTTTAAGAACTACCAACCCGCCTCAGTAAAACGTGTTAATCGCCAGTTTCCCCGTGATTCACAGATTGAAGCCGATCGTAATATTGTAAGTATCGATTTCGATAGCACTGCCCTCGCCGGTTATGACTTTACCGTAGGATCTGCCAACTCACAGCAAGACGGCATTGTGACTCCCGGCGACTATTCTGGAGACTGGGACGGTACCTGGTACTCGCAGACATCCTCGACGGAAGATTACTGGTATAGCGAATTCCATATTCCGTGGACAGTAGCACCCATGACAGACGCGGGAGACGGCCGCAAGAAAATTGCTCTGTGGTTCTCACGCGTGGTATTTGATGAGTCATTGCGATTCGCTTTTCCCAATGCCTATTACTCCCGAAACACCTTTATGGAAGACTGGCACCCATTAGAAGTCGATCAGGTATCAACCTCAACCTTGGACTGGTTTCCTTATGTGAGCTACAGCAACGACCTTCAGGATGGCGTGGCGGGTTCCTCCGGCGAGGACTTTAACGCTGGCTTAGACTTTATATGGCGACCCAATAGCAGCACCCAGTTAACGGGTGCCATTAACCCTGACTTTGGTCAGGTGGAAAGCGATGATCTGGTGGTCAACTTCTCCGCTTTTGAAACCTTCGTTACTGAAAAGCGCCCCTTTTTTACCGAGAACCAGTCACTGTTTAGCAGCAGTATCCCCAATGACGATCGGGCGCTCTATACCCGCCGAATTGGTGCAGGCCCTTTAGGTAGTGGTGGCGGCCTTGTCGATATTGATATTGCGGCCAAGGTAACCCATTTCGGCGAGACAACAGATCTTGGGCTTTTTGTGGTTAAAGAGGACAACGCTGAAGGCAGCTTTGGTGGTGAATTTATCTCCAGTAGAATTCAGCACAAGATTGACCGACTTAGCATCGGCCATCGCCTGACGTATGTCGAAAGGTCTGCTCATGGACGAGAAGCAACGGTTCAGGTCGCTGATCTAATTTGGAGAAAAGACGAAACCACAGAGGTGCGCGGGCAGATTTTGTACTCTGACATTCAGCAGCTGGGCAACAGTGCCAATGGTGAAAGGACTGTCGACAACCAGGATACGGCTGGCTGGGCTAGCGTATCTTATGCGCCCAGTGACGAGTGGTACCACAGTGTCTATTTATCCCATTATGGGGATGAGTTTGATATGAATGATATGGGCTACATGAAGCGTAATGATTTTCGCGAGATTTTTGGCAAGACTCGCCACGATAAACTCGCGTATGAGGCTGGTTCTAACATCCTCTCAAGTAGCACTGTGTTTGAATATGGCACAACGGAAAATACCGAGGGAGACCGTCTTGAATTGCGCGCAAACTTAGACCATACCTGGATCTACAAGTCGACTCGCAAGCTAGCTTTAAAAGCTGGCGCCTCTGCCTCGAGCTGGGACGATAGACTTACCCGTGGCAACGGCATGTTTGCAGAGCCAGCCCACTATTGGTTTGAGACAAGATATACCAGCCCTAGGGGGGACGACTTTGCCTACGATGTAGAAGCCAAGGTCGTATACGACAAAATTGAGAAGACGTCTTTGCGTCTCAAGTTTAGCTCCCAGATGTATCTCAGTGAAACCGTAACTTTGGGTGCTGACGTAAACTATAAAAAACTACAGGAATGGTTAATCTGGGATTTTGATACGGCCCAATTAGCCGGATTTGACGCCGACCGTTTCAATGCTGATATACGCTTTGATTGGTATCCTTCGCCTAAGCAGGAAGTACGTTTGAAATTCCAATGGGTCGGCACCGACGCACAGCAGGTGCAAAGTTATCAGCTTAATTCTGACGGCAATCTAAACCTATCGACGAGCACCGCTTCTGATTTCAGCCAGAGTGATACTGCGTTGCAGATTCGCTATCGCTATGAGCTGGCACCCCTGTCGAATGTTTTTCTTGTTTATAGTCGCGGTGGATATTTTGCCAGCGATGATGGTGATATGGGGCCAGGAGATCTTATTAGAGAAGGCTGGGATGGGATTCAGGTAGAATCTATTATCGCTAAGGTTCGTTATCGTTTTTAATATTGCAGGCCCCTAGCCATGGGGCTTTGTCGCTACAATAGATATTAAAAAATCTGTTGCAAGCTAAAATATCAATCCTACTTAGTTATAGAAAGAATCTAACCTACGAGGGGTTAATCCCTTAACCTCCCCGTCAGAATTAAAATAGACTGTCAGGCTAAAAGGACTAGAGGAATTAGAGGGCCTTGAGGCTAGCGCCGATCGCTCAGGCCTACTAATTGCTGCTCCGATGTCAGACCCAGCCTCTTCGTATACTTCAATACGTGTATAAATCCACATCTCATTTCCACTAGCATTTTTAGCGATTACTGTGGGGGCTCCCAACAGTTCAGTCACGGAGGTACCGGAATCTCCACTGCCTATTTTTAGAATACTCGAAAGCAATATCCTCTGAGTGTAATCCTCAGTCGAATCAATCACTTCTGTTGAAACACATCCGATCATTAAAATATTGATCAATATCAACGCTTTATTTATTAATTTCATGAAACCTCAGATACGAAAAATGTGCTTTACAGAACAGCGATACGCCTTTAGTTCGCGCCCTTTATTATCAGGCAGCCCCCATAAATGAGGGCGCCCCTGAAGTTCTGAAATTAGTACCTACCAAGTAGCCATCAGGCTAGGACTAATTCAAATAAACGCTCGGTCGCTGGTATGGCTGTAGTTCGTAATTCGCCTGCAGAAACGCAACAAGGTCAATGAGTTGGTTCACCGTCATCACATCGTTATAGTTGCGCATCAGTGACTGGCCATCAGGCGTACTTACCGGCCCATCAGAGTAGCGACCTGCAAGCCGATGCGACGGATTGACGATCGATGTCACAAGTTGTCCATAGGTTTTGATTAACGTGACCTTGCCACCCAACTTAACTGAAATACTATTTTCTGCCAGGTCTGTAGTCAGCTGTTTAACATTACCAACAGAGTGGCAGGCGTTACACCCCGCTCGACAAACACGGCCCGACCGCGATCCATGTCACCATCTGGTAGCGTGAAACCACGCCCAGATTTAGGGCCATCATCACAACCTGAAAGCATTATCACCAACAATACACTGAATATGGTTACTCGTTTCATCACCCATCTCCTATCGATTTATGTCGTATCTTAGGACGGCTGTGGCTTTTAAATAAACAGTCTTTTAGAGATCTGACATTCTACGGCCATCCTTAGCTAAAGGTCCTTGGCTGACTTGAGTGTTTCCTCAAAGGACCCTCTTTCAGAATAGACTAGAAATCAGCTTGCTGATGTTTGGATTTTTCTTCAGTTGCCACAAATTAGGCAAAAAAATCCCCCGCATCTGAAATGCGAGGGATATTGTTGGTACCTAAAGAGAGATTCCGCCCTCTCACTAAAGCACCTAATCATGCAGT
>CAJJAS010000175.1 GCA_905182245.1 gamma proteobacterium HTCC2207
CAGAGTATGTTATTTACGCACCGGCATAGTGTTAGGTGATGAGGGCGCTCTGGCCAAAATGTTGCCGGCCTTTAAACTGGCCCTAGGCGGACCCATGGGCAGCGGCGATCAATGGATGTCCTGGGTGCATATTGAAGATATGGTTAGCTTGATAATGCACTGTATTGAGGTTGAAACCCTAAGCGGCGCGGTGAATGCCACTGCACCTAATCCGGCGACCAACCGACAGTTTAGTAAAGCCCTGGGTGTAGCGCTTAAGCGCCCAGCTATTTTCACTATGCCGGCACCTGTGGTTAAACTATTGTTTGGTGAAATGGGGGAGGAACTGCTATTGCAGGGTCAATCTGTTGCGCCTAAAAAACTTTTAGACAGCGGCTTTGAGTTTCAGTATCCTAATCTTCAAAGCGCCCTTATTCATTTGTTGGCCTAATACAGTTTAAAAGTATTTGGTCGATCTATAGAAACACGTATAATTAGTGCCTTAGATTTACTTCAATAAAAAAAACAACAGGAATTTCGCCATGAGCAGTATTTTTTCCGGTAAGACCGTAATTATTACAGGCGCTTCAGCCGGAGTTGGTGCAGCCTGCGCAAGGGCATTTGCCGCGCAAAATGCTAAATTGGTGCTTATTGCTCGCGGCCGAGCGGGGCTAAATGCTATTGCCAAAGAGTTACGTCCAATCTGTGAAGTAATGACCAGCGTAATGGATGTTGCCGATACTGCCCAGTGCTTAAAATTACTCAAAAAAGCCGAAACCAAGTTTGGTGCCGTTCATGTGGTGGTCAATAATGCTGGCATGCACACCAGGGGTGACCTTGAAACTATCGACCCCAATGATGTGGCGTCCATGGTAGATATTAATCTGCGCGCGCCGATGGTGTTGTCCTGTGCCGCTATTCCCTATCTCCAACGTGCCGGATCTGGAGCCATTGTTAATATTGGTTCGCTGGCGGGTCGTGCGCCATTGCAGGGTGCGGCAACTTATTCTGGCACCAAAGCGGGTCTTCGCGCCTTTAGCTACGCATTAGCTGACGAACTCAAAGAATCTGGTATCAATGTGGGTGTGGTTTCACCTGGTCCGATCGACACTGGCTTTATCATGGATGAGATCGATAAGGTTGAAGATATTGTTTTCTCCCAGCCAATGAGTACAGCAGAACAGGTTGCAGATGCGGTAATTAGTATTGCTTGTGGCGAGCAGGTTGAGATTTCATTGCCTGCTAAGAGCGGTAAGCTAACCACATTGAGCTATTTGTTCCCAACGCTGCGTCGCCGTTTGCGTCCCAAACTCTACGAGCAGGGCCGTAAAAACAAAGACAAGTACCGCAATCGTCAATCATTGGGTGAGGCGTCCTAATAAACCAATGAAATTAAACTATACCGACCAGGGAAGTGGCTCAGCAGTTATTTTGATGCATGGTATGTTTGGCTCTCTCAGTAATCTCGGCAATCTGGCCAAGGTGCTAGCGAAGAGTAATCGTGTTCTTAGTGTGGATCTGCGCAACCATGGAGATTCACCTCATGAAGAAGAGATGGATCTTGGCCTGATGGCCGCCGATGTTGTTGAATTAATGAATGACCTCAACCTGCCCAGTGCCATTCTTATTGGCCATTCTCTGGGTGGAAAAATAGCGATGCAGGTTGCTTTAAACAGCCCGCAGCTGGTAAGTCAGCTGGTCGTTGCTGATATATCCCCCGTAAATTACCCTCAGACTAATAATGCTCCTGTGCTTGATGCCCTGAATGCATTGGCTGAATTGCAGGTGACCAGCCGCAGAGAGGCTGATGAGTTACTGGCAGAATATGTCGCTGATCCCATGACCAGAGCCTTTCTACTTAAAAACCTTGCCCGCAAGGCAGATGGAGAGTTTGGTTTAAAACTCAATATGGAATCGATCTCAAAAAACTATGGCACCAGCCTAGTAGCAGCGCCCACCGGCGCGGTCTTTGATGGGCCAACCTTATTTTTGAAAGGCGAGACTTCGGCCTATATTCAGGAGAAGCATCAGCCTGGCATAAAGGCATTTTTTCCCAACTTTCAGTTAGAGGTAATTTCTGGCGTAGGGCATTGGCTCCATGCCGAAAAGCCCGATGTCTTTAATAACTTGGTAACGGGTTTTCTTGACGCAAACTCCTGAACAAATCCCTCAAATCATAGTAGAATCTGCACCGTTAAAAATTCATTCTTAGGAAAAAATAATGTTTGAAACGTTAAAGCCAGTTGGCATGGACCCAATTTTAGGATTAATGGCAGCATTTCGTGCCGATACCCGCGAGACAAAAATTGATCTGGGTGTGGGTGTTTATCAGGATGATCGTGGACGTACACCAGTAATGGCCTCGGTAAAAGAAGCGGAAGCTAAGCTCATGGAGCTTGAGCTGACCAAGTCTTATCAGGGTATAGCCGGTGATCCAGACTATAACCAACGCATGATGAGTCTTATCTTTGGTGCTGATCACAGCATTCTTAGTTCAGGCCGCGTAAAAAGCATTCAGGCTCCAGGTGGTTCCGGCGCACTGCGCGTTGGCGCAGAAGTTATTCAGCGCGCTACTCCCTCATCCAAACTTTGGGTGGGCGTGCCTACCTGGCCAAACCATATCCCATTACTTGGCAGTGCCGGTTTTGAGATTAAAGAATATCCCTATTACGATATGGCGACCCATCAGATTAATGGCGACGCCATGATGGAAACACTGCGTCAGGTACCTGCCGGCGATATGGTGCTGCTGCATGGTTGCTGTCATAACCCAACCGGTGCCGACCTAAGCCATGAACAGTGGGATCAGATTGCAGACCTCGCCCTAGAGCGCGGTTTTATACCGTTTATCGACACTGCCTATCAGGGACTGGGTGATGGGCTTGATGAAGATGCCTATGGTATGCGCATGATGGCCGATAGATTGCCCGAACTGGTTATCGCCTCATCCTGTTCAAAAAACTTTGGCCTCTATCGCGAGCGCACAGGGTCTATTACCTTTATTGCCAAGAATTCACAGCAAGCAGAGATTGTTGCTAGTCAGGCTATGTCTATCGCCCGACAAATCTACTCCATGCCACCGGCTCATGGTGCGCTTTTGGTTTCGCTAATACTGGGTGACCAGCAGTTGCGGGCTAACTGGCAGGCTGAGTTGGAAGAGGTGCGGTTGCGTATTAAGTCTATGCGTACCTTACTAACCAATGGTATTCAGGGTAATTCAGCGGGTGTGGACTTTAGCCATATCGAGCAGCAGAAAGGCATGTTCTCATTTTTGGGTATAACCACTCCGCAGCTAGATCGACTGCGTGATGAGTTTGGTATCTATATAGTGTCGTCCACCCGTGTGAACTTGGCAGGCATTAACTCGAGCAATATTGATTACATCAGTGAGTCGATGAATACTGTTTTAAGATAAGAGCTCTGAAGTAAAGGGCTCTGAAGTAAAGGGCTCTGAAGTAAAAGCCCCCTAAGCTAGCGCAGTCAGTGTTTTTTGCAGTACTTCGTCGATACTGAGGTTACTGCAATCAAGGCGAATATCTGCATAGCGTTGATACAGAGTAGAGCGCTCGTCAAATAGATCATCAAAACTTTGATCTGGGCGGCGGGCAATACCTCTAGTGCTAAAATTAGAAATTCTCTGCTCCAATTCAGCTAGAGGCACATCAAGAAAAATTACCACAGAGTTCTGCTTTAAATGGGCCATGCCCGCTTCAGAGTAGACCGCGCTGCCACCGGTAGAAACCACTTTGCCAGTGATATCCTCTGACAACAGCACCTGCTCCTCGATATCACGAAGGGCCAGATAACCATTTTTGTCACTGATCTGTTGCAGGGTTTTACCTTCACGGACCTGAATGCTGACATCCGTATCAATGAAATCGAGCCCCAGCTCTTTGGCCAGCAGAATACCCAGAGTACTTTTTCCTGCACCCGGCATACCGATTAAAACAACAGCATTTTTCTGCATATCTCTATTCTCCAAAAATTTTGTCATATCTGCGAAGGTACGTCATCCCAGCGAAAGGAACGTCACCCGAGCGAAAGTAACGTCACCCCAGCGAAAGTAACGTCACCCCAGCGAAAGGAACGTCACCCCAGCGAAGGCTGGGCTGGGGCTGGGACCTCTAGCAGATTCCCGCCTACGCGAGAATGAAGAGGTTCAATCAAGAATGACGAGCCCCAATCAAAAATGACGAGCCCCAATCAAGAATGACCACCGCAACATAACCAACCACAGTATTATGCCTCAAAGTGAGTGAATTCATCCCACAGCAGGTATAATTATCGC
>CAJJAS010000176.1 GCA_905182245.1 gamma proteobacterium HTCC2207
CACATGATTGGGGCCGGCACAGTAGTCACCGAGAGCCTCTGACGTGTGGCGACCCATAAAGATGGCACCCGCATGGCGAATTTTTGGCAACCAGGACTCTGGATCTTCAACAGAAAGCTCAAGATGCTCTGGGGCAATACGGTTGCAGACGGTGACGGCTTCTTCCGCATCCGCCACCAAAATTAAGGCACCGCGGTTAGCCAAGGACTGAGCGATAATGTCGCGACGCTCCATCTCTGGCAGCAACCGATCTATGCTCTCCTGCACCGCTTCTATATATTCTGCACTCCAGGCGATTAGGATCGACTGGGCATCTTCGTCGTGTTCGGCCTGAGAAAACAGGTCCATGGCAATCCAGTCTGGATCTGTTTTACCATCGCAAACCACCAGAATTTCGCTGGGCCCTGCAATCATATCCAGTCCCACTGAACCAAAAACCATACGTTTGGCGGTGGCCACATAAATATTACCTGGCCCTACAATCTTATCTACGCGAGGAACGCTTTCGGTACCGTAAGCCAGCGCGGCAATAGCCTGAGCGCCGCCCACTGTAAACACCCGGTCAACCCCTGCGATAGCGGCGGCAGCCAGAACAATCGGGCTAAGCTCATTATCTGGTGCCGGCACCATCATAATCACTTCTTCTACCCCCGCCACACGGGCTGGAATACAGTTCATGAGTACAGATGATGGGTAGCTGGCCTTGCCGCCGGGCACATAGATACCGACGCGCTCTAGTGGCGTAATTTGCTGACCTAATTTGGTGCCGTCTGCTTCCTGATACTGCCAAGACTCCTGCAGCTGGTGGCTGTGATATTCACGGATTCTGCTGGCCGCTGTTTCTAGGGCCTGTCGCGTTTCCGGGGCTATAGTTTCGAGTGCATTCTTGAGCTGATCGGCACCCAGACAAAACTCTTCAATGCTGGTGCAATTACGGCGATCAAAACGATTACTGGTTTCGATAAGTGCGGCATCACCCTGCGTGCGCACCTGACGCAAAATATCAGCGACGGTCTGCTCGACATCGACATTGGAAACGCCTTCCCAGGCCGTCAGCTTATCGAGGGTCGACAGAAAGTCGGCATCCCTGGCATTTAGCTTGGCAATCGAAGCGGCCATTAGCGTTTAGCCACCGCAGCTTGCAGTGCATCAACCGTTGCCTGAATGTCGGCATATTTGGTTTTCATCGCCGCCTTGTTAACAATCAGCCGCGAGCTGATATCCGCGATCTCATCGCGAGGCACAAGACCATTGGCTTTTAATGTATTGCCGGTATCGACAATATCAACAATCTCATGGGCTAGGTCGAGTATTGGCGCTAGCTCCATGGCACCGTAAAGCTTAATAAGATCAGCCTGTCGGCCCTGTTCGGCATAGTACTGGCGAGCGACATTAATATATTTGGTGGCCACTCTAAGACGACCTGTCTGAGCCGGAGCGCCCACGGGCACTGCGGTCATTAATTTACAGCGCGCAATTCCCAGATCAAGGGGCTCGTAATAGCCATCACCCTGATGCTCAAGCAATACATCTTTACCCGCTACGCCAATATCTGCGGCGCCAAATTGCACATAAGTGGGCACATCTGAGCCTCGGAGAATTAACAGTCGCAAGCCTTCACGATTAGTATCAAACACCAGCTTGCGGCTGGAAAAAATATCTTCCGCCGGCACTATGCCCGCCGCTTCTAGTAGTGGCAGGGTTTCTTTGAGTATGCGGCCCTTGGTTAGGGCTAAGGTAATCTGTGTCATGGTTGTTTAACCTGGTACTCGCTTTATTTTGGCGCCTAGTTGCTGCAGCTTTTCTTCAATACATTCGTAGCCACGATCAATATGATAGATGCGATCTACGACAGTTTCACCCTCAGCGACCAATCCGGCGATAACCAGCGCCGCCGATGCGCGTAAATCCGAAGCCATTACTGGGGCACCTTTAAGTGTTTTAACCCCCGTTACTATGGCGGTATTGCCTTCAACAACAATACTGGCACCCATGCGGTTTAACTCTTGAACCTGCATTAGACGGTTTTCGAAAATGGTCTCGGTGATAGTGCCTGTGCCCTCGGCAATGGCATTTACCGCAGTTAACTGGGCCTGCATATCGGTTGGAAAGGCGGGGTAAGGCGCGGTTTTTAAATTAATCGCCTTGGGCCGCTTGCCCTGCATATCCAGCTCAATCCAATCATCACCCTGGGTAATAACTGCACCGGTTTCTGCTAGCTTAAGTAATACGGCACCCAGCGCAGAAGGATCAGTTTTGGTGGTCCTTACTTTGCCGCCTGTGGCAGCTGCTGCCGCCAAATAGGTACCGGTTTCAATACGGTCTGGCATGACTTTAAAGTAGCCGCCATTCATGCGCTCAACACCCTTAATTGTCATGGTGTTGGTGCCAGCGCCCTGCACATCGGCACCCCAAGCATTCATGCAGTTGGCTAAATCAACGATTTCTGGTTCCCGGGCCGCATTTTCAAGCACGGTTGTGCCCTCTGCCAGCGCCGCTGCCATCATTAAATTCTCTGTCGCACCCACGGAAACCACATCCATAAAGATATGCGCGCCTTTTAGACGGCCATCACTGCGGGCTTTAATATAACCCTCATCAATTTCAATGGTCGCACCCATGGCTTCTAGACCACGTAAATGCAGATCAACTGGGCGACTGCCAATGGCACAGCCACCGGGGAACGACACATTGGCTTCACCATAGCGTGTCAGCATAGGTCCCAGCACCAAAATACTGGCGCGCATGGTTTTCACCAAATCATAGGGCGCGGTCAAACTATTGAGGGTCGAAGTATCCACTTCGAGGCGCATCTTTTCATCAATACTTACGGTAATACCCAGAGTACCTAGCAGCTCAATCGTGGTGGTGACATCTTGCAGGTGTGGCAGATTGGCAATAGTGACCAGACCTTCCGACAGTAATGAGGCTGACAAAATTGGTAGGGCCGCATTTTTGGATCCGGAAATCCACACCTCACCGCGGAGCACTGCACCCCCCTGTATGATCAATTTATCCATTGGATAGTCTCAGAAAAGAAACGCTAAACGCGATTTTCCCACTCACTTTGAGTGAAGGTTTTCATATTAACGGCGTGAATAACGCCGGAGGAAATTTGCTCGTTAAGGGCGCCGTAGATTACCTGCTGGCGCTGCACTGGACGTTTGCCTTCAAATAAGTCGCCAATGGCGACAATATTGAAGTGACCGCCATCGGTCGCCACCTGAAACTGGCAATCGGGTAAGGCGCTCTCAAGCAGGGCCTGCACTTCTTCTGGACTCATTTAAAATACTCTTTCTAGGTTTAGGTTGATTCTGAAGACCATCCGGCAATAACGCCGTTAATATCACCACCGGATCGCTGTGCTGATTGAACAAATTGACTCTTGAATGTCTTACCCAGACTAATGCCGTTGATGGTCATGTTAATAACCATCCACTCACCCGTTTTTTTACGGGCCATGCTGTAGGCCAATGGGTAGATGCCATCATCGCCGCGAATTTCTTGCTTTACCGTGACCCTACGCTGGTCAGCCTTGAGGTCACTGTGGGGGAGCAAAACAATTTCC
>CAJJAS010000177.1 GCA_905182245.1 gamma proteobacterium HTCC2207
AAGTAATGGCATATTCACTTAACAGGTTATCGAGGTGCTCAAAGAGATACTTCTGCACCTCAGTGCGGGTTAGATCTAAGACCAGCTGATTTCTAGATAATAGTAATGGCGCTGGTGCCGCGTTTAGCACCCAATCTGGGTGAGCGCGATAAAGGTCGCTGTCTGGATTAACCATCTCTGGTTCGACCCAGAGACCAAATTCCATGCCAGCAGCATTAACATGCTCAACCAGTGGCCCAAGTCCCTGAGGGAAAACAGTTTCGTCTACAGTCCAGTCGCCAAGGCCTGCACGGTCAGATTTGCGGCCCTTGAACCAGCCATCATCTAAGACAAATCGTTCGACGCCCACAGCCGCTGCTTCATCCGCAAGTTGGCACAGTCGCGACATGGAAAGATCAAAGTACATAGCCTCCCAGGTATTAAAGTGCACTGGCTTGGGTTTGCCCTGCATCCGCGGGTCGGTAAGGTTTTCACGAATATACTGGTGAAAGCAGGCGGATAAATCCGTAAGGCCGGTGTTGCTACTGGCACCGTATAGCACCGGCGAGTAATAGGACTCACCGGGTTCAAGACTCAGTTCACCGGGGAAAAACAACTCGCCAAACTGGGCATAGGCTCGGCCCACAAACTGTTCTTCGATACGCAGATGATGGTTGCCACTCCAACCTAGGTGCAGGCCATAGGCCTCACCGTCACTCTCATTGGCTTGGTCGCTGTGCACAATAACCGCGGGAAATGCATCATGGGAGGTTCTACCCGAGCGGTTCTCTCGGACATAGGCACCCATAAAGCGATCAATAGACTGAGTTTGGAATTCCTTTGCCCAGCGGCCTTTGAATCCAAGAATTTTGTTGTAGTGCATAGGCACCGGAATACAGGGCGCATCGCAGCGATCGACCCAAAGTTTTGACTGGCCAATATTAGTTAGCTGAGTGGTTGCGGTCAGGACGTCGGTACTGGTATCCAGTTGCAAGCAATGGATTAACTCAATCTCGGTGCCCTTACATTTAGAAACAATACTAAGCCTATTATTAGGCTCTACAGTCACTGATTGAATCTGTGAAAAGACAGCCCACTGAGCGCCACCGCGATGTATCTGCACGCCGGCACTGCCACTAAAACCAGCACCCAGTTCTGGTGACAGGGCAATAGCTGGCTCTTCTGGCATACAGGCTTGGACCTCTTGGCGGGTGGCCAATAGAGATAGCATATCTGGACTGGAGTCTTCACTGAGGCGAGCGCCCCAATAGAG
>CAJJAS010000178.1 GCA_905182245.1 gamma proteobacterium HTCC2207
GGTACGCTCGAGGGACTTAGTCGAGGTTCCCACCAGCTTGAATTTAGCAAGTATCGCTACTTTTCATTGCAGCAAGAAATTGATATCGAGGGCCTAGGTAAAACTCAGTCTCTCAATATCGCGCTGCTGCCAGCCTGGGGACAGATGCAATTCACCACCGAGCCAGCGGGTGCCGATCTATATATTGATGAGCGACTAATCGGCCAAACTCCCCTAAGTACAGAGGTACTGGAAACAGGCAGTCAGCTCAAAATAGCGCTTACAGGTTATAAGCCTCACCTCCAGCAGGTCTCTATTAAAGCGGGCACCGACGCTCAGCATCCTCCTGTTAAATTGATTGTTGCCGACGGCACATTGCAGATAAGCAGCTCTCCAACCGGCGCCAATGTCACCATTAACAACAAATTTCGTGGCACCACGCCGGTGGATGTCCCCTTAGCACCCTTCAAAAAACATTCTGTTGAGCTATTTTTGGAAGGCTATTTAAAGGCCACTAAATCAGCCAAAGTACAGCCTGAAGAAAACTCAGGTCTAGCCATTAACCTAGTCCCTAATATAGGCAACATTGCCTTTACTGTTAGCCCAGCGGATGCACAGATTCTGGTGGATAACCGCAACCAGGGTAGAGGCAGTAGAACCCTGTCACTCACTGCAAAACCCCATAGTGTCAGCATTCAAAAACCCGGTTACGAAACTAAGTCATTAACTGTCACCCCAAGACCCGGCCACGAACAGGCACTTAAGGTAACGCTGCTTACCCTGCAACAGGCCTACTGGGCCTCGCGCCCGCCAATGGTAAAAACGTCACTTGGCTCGCCCTTAAAATTGTTTCGCCCCAACCATAGCTTTACGATGGGAGCACCCCGCCGCCAACCGGGACGCCGGGCCAATGAGGCCGAGCGTAACGTAAGCTTGCAAAGACCCTTTTATCTAGGCACCAAAGAAATTAGCAATGCCGAGTTGCGTCGCTGGAAAGCCAGCCACAGCTCCTCCGCACTCAAGGGCCGATCATTGGATATGGATAAACAGCCCGCCGCCAAAGTTAGCTGGGAAGATGCCGCTCTTTACTGCAACTGGCTGAGCAAGCGCGATGGACTGCCGCAGTTTTATCAAATGGAAGCCGGCATAGTCAGCGGTTTTAACTGGGACGCCCATGGCTACCGGCTGCCTACCGAAGCCGAATGGGCCTGGGCGGCAAGAGTCGGAACTAATGGCAACAGCAAAGTATTCCCCTGGAAAAATGACCTCTATCCTCCAGCCGTAGTGATTGAAAACTATGCCGATCAAAGCGCTTCAAGATTTTTGACCTTTACCATCGCCAATTACAATGACAAATCACCGGTTTCGGCCAATACCGGTAGCTTCAGCCCCAACCATAACGGCCTCTATAATATGAGCGGCAATGTTGCGGAATGGGTTAATGATTATTACGACGTGCGTCCCAGTCGTGGGGAAGTTGCCATAGATCCGAAAGGACCAAAAACAGGCACCAGACACGTTATTCGTGGAGCCAGCTGGGCACTGGGGTCTCGTACAGAACTGCGCCTAAGCTATCGCGATGCTGGCGCCGATGGCCGCCTAGATGTAGGCTTTAGAATCGCCCGTTATGTGGACAGTGCCGGAGTTCGACCATGAGACTGCCAATAAGAATATTGTTAATCACAATGCTGTTTATACCCGCGCTACTGATTGCTCAGGAATCGAACCCCGAAAAGCCATTAGAGAATAGTGAGCCCTCAGCGGATAGTGAGCCCTCAGCGAATAACGAGCCTTCAGCCTCTAGTAACAAAGAGCCCTCAGCCACTAATAATAACGAACCCCAAGAAACTCAAGACGACAGAGACTTTAAACCCAGCGAAGAAATATCCGAGGATTTTCCAGTCCCTCTCCCCTCAGATATTTAAAACATTGAGTAACAGGACCAGACTATGAATACTTCAACCAACCGCGCCAGCAACGAGATGTTCTTTCAGCTGATTGCCCTGCTGCTGGCCATCATTATTGTTCACACAATCTTTGTAACTGTGGTTCGCCCCAATGCCGACAGCACCATTCGTCACCATGCCGAAATGGTCGCCGCCGGCGAAGAGTATCAGGTACCCCGATCATTCTTTATTGTCATTAAAGACCTCGAGCAAGAAGCCTGTTTTATTCTGATGTTCTGGTCCCTCGCCATCATGGGTTACAAAACCCGCACCACCATTCGTGAACAGCGCATGTTAAACCAACCCCTAATCTCCATTGCCGAAGGCTCTAGAGTGCTGCCAGATGATGCCTCGCAACTCACCAGACCCCTGCAATCATTGCCCGATGAACAGCAGAGCTATCTCTTACCAAGAGCCCTGCACACAGCACTGACTCGATTTCAGGTTACCGAAAGCGTGCAGTTCGCCACCGAAGCTGTGAACAGCACCTGCAGTACCGAAAACGATCGCCTCGACTCAGAGCTCTCTATGGTTCGCTACATTACCTGGGCCATTCCCTCCATTGGCTTTATTGGCACAGTGCGCGGTATCGGCGCTGCCCTAGGCCAGGCTCACGAAGCCATCGCCGGCAATATAGCAGGAGTAACCAGCAGCCTTGGTGTTGCCTTTAACTCCACCTTTATCGCCCTGCTAATCAGCATGGTAGTGATGTTTTTTATGCACCAGCTACAGCTCTCACAAGAGCGCTTAGTATTAGATTCTCAGTCCTACTGCGAAAATAATTTACTGCGTTTTTTAAAAGCGAAATAAACCATGACTCTGGCTATCTTGGAACTCAATGACCAGGCCCTGCTGATTCAGTCGGAGGATGGTCAATCCCATATGGAACCGGGCTTTGCTCAGCTTACCCCTACGGGTATTAAGAGCGGAGATAGCGCCCGAGCCAGCGCATGGAAAAATCCTCAGGATAGTTTTAATCAGCATTGGCGACAACTTAACCAGCTGCCGCTACCCAGAAAACAAAACTGGGCGCGACATCACGGCGATATCGCCTATGCCCAAATCAAGCACATGCTCGAAAGTGTTGGCTCACCCAGTAATGTCATTCTCGCCGTTCCCGGATGTTTCACCGATGATCAGCTAGCCCTGCTATTAGGTTTAGCCCAGGCCATCCCTGTGCAGGTTGATGGGGTGATAGATAGCGCACTGGCTATAGGCCTCCACAACAACAAACAAACCTTACTCATCGACTTGCAGCTTCAGCAATCTGTGGTGACTTTGCTTAGCACAAAGAGCGGCACCGTCGATGTCAGCGCCCAGGAAATTGTTCCAGACCTAGGCATCATGACCATCTATAACGGTGTGGCTCGCCATATTAGTGATCGTCTCATTGACGACTACCGTCATGATCCCCTGCATACCTCAGAGGGCGAACAGGCAATCTATGATCAGCTTCCAAGCTGGCTGATGCAGCTTGGTTGGGAGAGTGAAATTTCCGTCAGTCTGCCCTCCCCACGGGGAGAACTGCCGCTTATATTACGCACAGACAAAATCGGCGAAATCATTGAACAGCGCCTTATCAGCCTAAATAGCATCATTAAAAAGTACCCCAATGCCAACATCAGCTTTGCTCACAGCGCTCGGTTAATTCCTGCAATACTGCCAAGGTTTTCCAAGGCAGAGGTGATGTCACAGGCCAGCAGCGCTGACAACTGCCTAGCAGCTCAGCAACAGATCGTTGCCGACAGCAAATCACTGCACAGAATTACATCATTAAAAGCCGTGAATGGAAAAACTAAAAGCGCTAGAACTAACACTAAAGCCAACTCAAATACCAAGCAGCATTGCGCCACCCATCTGCTCCATCAGAATCATGCCTGGCCCCTCGACAAACCTCTGAGCATTAGTCTGTTAGACGAACAGCTAACAATGGCCAATGGTATCGATAACAAAGCCGTATTTGTCGCCGTCATCGAAAACCATCAGCTGCGCATAATGCACCAGTCTGCTGAGATAGCGATGGAGATTCCCGGCCATTGTGAGCCCGGCCAAGAGATCATTATCGCGGGTCATAGGCTCGGCCTAATCGAGGTTAGCAATGCCTAGAAAGCGTCGCAATATAGCCTTCAGTCTATCCTTCTTGGATATCATGGCCTGCGGCTTTGGCGCTGTTACTCTGCTCTTTTTAATTCTTCGTCACAACGCAACCGAAATACAAACCCCAGATATAAGACTGTCTGCAGAAGTAGATTTACTAAAATTGGATATCCGCCAGGCAGAGACAGAAAAAACTCAGCTATTAAATAGCCTTGAAGAAATCACCCTAGAATTAGTTGAGGCCCAAGGACTTTCTGATCGTGTACTGACAGATCTACAGGAAACAGAAAAAAGTATTCAGGCCGACCCCAATGATATCGACAAACTGCGTCGTCAGGTTGAGCAGTTGGAAAATGAAACTGCACAAATGGAAGAAGTAGAATTCGGCGACAAGGTGCGAGAGTTTCTCGGTGATGGCAACCGTCAATATCTTACCGGCCTGAAGTTGGGTGGCGAGCGGGTTCTAATATTGGTGGATGGCTCCGCCAGCATGCTCGCCGATACCGTGGTCAATGCCGTGCGTCGACGCAACATGGACGACGAACAGAAAATGCAGTCACCCAAATGGCAGTGGACATTGCGCACCGTCGAATGGCTAGTCGCCCAACTGCCTCCTAGTAGCCGGTTTCAAATTTATGTTTTTAATACCGAGGCCCAGGCAGCCCTCCCTGATTCAGAAGGTGAATGGTTAGATGCTGCAGATTCACTAGCAATGGAAGATGCCATTGC
>CAJJAS010000179.1 GCA_905182245.1 gamma proteobacterium HTCC2207
AATATCCATTGAATATCCGCACCTGTACGGGCTTCAATTTCATTGTCCACGTCGACAAACGGCCGACAAAGAAAGTCAGCTAGCTGTCTACCAATAGTAGTTTTGCCGGCCCCCATGGGGCCGACTAGAAAAATATGCTGTTCGCTCATCGATCCAGGAGATTATCATCAATTATTTTTGGAGTTATGAATATGAGTATTTCACGTTTCTCGATATTTCGCAGGTCATTTCTGAAAAGCTTACCTAAATAGGGTATATCGCCAAGAAAAGGAACCTTTTCTGTGCCGTTTACTTCTTCAGTTTGGAAAATACCGCCTAATACTAGCGTCTGACCATCTCCAACCAGTGCCTGAGTCTCGATACGAGTCACATCAATTGAAGGCTCTCCACCAGAAATAATAGAGCCTACAGAATCCTGAGATACGAGCAGATCCATAATGATTCGGTTATCCGGCGTAATCTGAGGCGTTACCTGAAGCTGCAATACGGCCTCTTTAAATTCTACGCTGGTGGCACCACTGGAGGTTTCCTTTTCATAGGCGATCTCAGTACCAGACTTAATCGTCGCCTGCTGCTTATCACCGGTTAAAACCTTAGGCTGAGAGACTATCTCGCCATAGCCATCCGATTCTAATGCGCTGAGCTCAAGATCAATCAGGAAGTTATCAGTGAGGAAACCCAAGCTAAATGAACCTGTAGGGTTAGCGACGCCCAAATCTACCGCCAGACTATCACCCAGACCGAAGTCATAATTCTGGGTAAATAGCGTAGGACCATCATCCCCAGTGCCAGCAATACCATCAGCACCATCATCTCTTTCTATTTCATCTGCGGAATAAGTGAAAGTATCAATCACACCAGACCCCGGGGTTAATCCTGATCGGCGACCAGAAAAACCTAGACTACGATCACCACTGGCACTGCCAATCTGCCCGCCAGCTAACTTATCCAATCCCGCCAAACCCCAGGTGACACCAAGCTCCTTTTTAAAATCGGTGTTTGCTATCACGATCCGCGCCTCGATTAATACCTGCTTAATAGGTACATCAATTTCATCGATCAAACGTTTGAACTCGTTAATCTTATCTTCGGTATCCGTCAAAATAATGGTGTTAGTGCGCTCATCAACAATGGCACTGCCACGCTCAGAGAGAATACTGTTAGTGGCATTGCCTTCAGACTGGCCACCACCTGACTCGCCACCCTGATCCGCTTTAACCGTGAACAATTCAAAAATCTCTCCTGCGTCCGCATATTTAATACGCACAAAGGCGGTCTCTAAAGGCGCTAATTCCTGCAACTGCTTGTTGGCTTCCACTTGCAGGCGCTCTTGCTCAGCAATCTCTGCCGCCGGTGCAACCATCAACACATTGCCCTCCTGTCGCTTATCCAAGCCCTTGGCCTTGAGTACAATTTCCAGAGCCTGATCCCAGGGCACCTTATCTAGCCGCAGGGTAATGCTGCCAGTCACGGTATCGCTGGCCACCAAATTGAGTGAGGTAAAGTCGGCGATTATCTGCAGTACTGAGCGCACTTCAATATCCTTAAAATTTAATGACAGACGTTCGCCACTGAAATCAAATTTCTTGTTTTGTGCCTCAAGCTCCAGATCCGACAGTGGGTTCACACTGACTATATATTGACTGTCTGCCTGATAGGCTAAGTAGTCATACTGGCCACCTGCCTCAATCACAACCACCGTGGTCGAGCCATCCTGAACAGAATCAATCGCTTCCACTGGGGTTGCAAAGTCAACCACATCCAGCCTGCGATCCAACTGCTCAGGTAGTTCGGTTTGATAGAATTCTAAACGAATTTTTTTGCCTACCTTGTCGATATCCACATTAACGGCGGGATCACTAAGGTCGATTGTAATCAGTCCAGAACCTTCAGGGCCGCGCTTAAAGTCTATGCCTGTCAGTGCGAAATCAGCATCGATACCACTTTCAACGGCAGATGATGAAAGCTCGGCGACCAGGTCGCTAGACTTGCGTCTAGAGCCTTTATCGTTACCCACTCTCAGCACCAAACTATTACCCTCAATGCGCGTATCAAAGGGAACCGACTCCACCAGATTTAGAATAAGGCGCGTGCGAGCACCGTCGGATACCACCACTGCATTGCGTGCATTTTCAAAGGACAGCGTGTATTTCTTCTTATCGAGGGCACTTTGGACTCTAGGGAAATCCAACACCAAACGCGCCGGCGTGGCGATCTCATAAGCCTTTGGTTCTGGTGGCTTTTCAGAAAACCCCAATGTGATTTCAAACTGATCTCCCGGCAGGGATGCAAAGTCTATATCTGTTACTTCCGTAGCCCAGATAGTAGATCCGTACAATAATCCGGATACAGCCAATAATGACAAATACAAACAGTGCTTGAGTCGACTAATCATTTTAATTTTCCCTAACGAGTTGATCACTCTTCATTCATGCCCAATGTTCTGGGCCGGTTAATCCATCCACCTTTTCCATCTGGAACGGTTTCCAAAACTTCTACTTCCACATTGTTAACAGTCGTAATCTTGCCAAAATTTCTGCCTAAATAATTACCCTGCATTACTCTGTGAATTCTGCCTTCACCATCATTGATCAGAGCCCATGTCTGTGCGTCTTTACTGAGAGTTCCAACCATTGATAGTGCGCTGTAATTAACTAGTTCAAGCGGCTCTTTTTGTCTCGCCTGGTTAGGTTCAGAGACCGCGTTGCCAGATACTCTTTCATCACCGGTTAATACCACAGGCGGTTCAAAGGGACTGCGCATAGCTAAGGCGCTATAACTAAACCTTTCTGCTGCTGGATAGGTGGGAAGTGGCTCAATTTTCCCCTGGGGGCGATTGCGAGAATCTGCCAGTTTGGCATCTAGATCGTCAAACTGATTGCCACCAGAGCAACCCGCCAATGCCAATAAACTCACCACCATTAACGCTATAGTTTTCATTGCACGCCCTCCGCCTTATAGCGATAAGTTTTAGCTTCAATCACTAGATTAAGTAGCGTGCCATTGGTTTGGGTTATCGAGTAATCGTGGAGCGTTACAATCCTTGGCAAGGCCGCGACACCACTTACAAAGGAACCAAAGTCATGGTAGTCACCGGTCACATCAATTTTGATAGGTAGCTCTATATAGAACTCTGAAGCCCGCTCTGGCTGCAGGGAGATCGATTTCATACTCAGACCACTGCCATAAGCCACCTCAGTAATATCTTCCAGTAAGCCGGGCACTTCGGTGTCTTTAGGTAGCTGCTTTAGCAGCGCGCCGAAGGTCTCATCCAGCTCAATCATCTGCTGCCTATAGGCATCCAAATTGGCCGCTTGAAATGCCTTGTTTTCATATTGCTCAAGCAATTTCAATTCTTTTTTCGCCGCGACAGAATGTTGCTGACTCATTTCTTTTATCTTGAAAAAATAACCCAACGCCAAGATAAGGATAAGCACCAACACCAGTAGTATTGTTTTGAGTGAACCAGGCCATACACCTATCTGTTGAATATCCAGATCGGCGAAATCAATTTCCTGTAATTCGTTTAAGCTGTCTTTAAATGACATATCTTCCCTGCACTTTTTTGTTCGTTAAT
>CAJJAS010000180.1 GCA_905182245.1 gamma proteobacterium HTCC2207
TGAAGCGCAGGCAGCAGACTGTAAGGTGTTTCATCTGGATTCTGGCACTGCGCGAGACCAGGCCCATAAGTTTTATTTTGCCCAGGGCCTTACCATTGCCAGCTATCACTTTAGTGAGGCATTAACACAATGATAACTGCCTATGCGGTAGTGGCTATTAATATTATGTGTATTTATGTCTGCTATGTACTCGCTAAAGAGCGAGGCGCCAATACGCGTTTTTGGGGATGGATGGGGGTGCTTTTTGGGCCCTTTGCAGTCCCCTTTGTCTTTTTCGCCAAAGCTAAGGAAAAATAATATGTCTGGTGAAACAGATTTGAAAGCAATTCTTCAAAGCCTATCGCCTGTTATGCTGGATGAAACCTATGTGTTTTGTACGATTGTTGGGGCGAGCTATGGTGACTATGCCGAGACGGCGCCTATTGCCAGCTATCAGGAACATGAGGGACTTACACTGGTGCTGACTAAGGAGCGTGCAGACGCCTCTGAATTAGGGTATGAGGGATTGTTTAGCTGTATTAGCCTGCAGGTACATTCGAACTTGGAGTCGGTGGGTTTAACGGCCGTTGTGGCGGGAAAGCTGGCAGCCTATGAGATTAGCGCCAATATAATTGCCGGTTATTATCACGACCATGTGTTTGTGCCGCAGGCCCGGGCATCAGAAGCATTCGGGTTATTGCGAGATCTCAATAAGGTCTGATTCTAACTGGGCAACCAATAGAATATGTAGGCACAAAAAAGCCCGGCTGGTGTATATCACCAGCCGGGCTTTTTGTTGCTATTAATTTTGGCTTAACCAAAAACACCCTTAAAGAAGAAGAAGAACACAATCGATAGCGCTGCGCCTGCGGGCAATGTAACCACCCATGACAGGAAGATCGCGCCAACCATTCGTAGATTGAGTGCGCCAATACCGCGGGCTAAGCCTACGCCTAATACCGCGCCAACTAAGGTGTGAGTGGTAGAAATTGGCAGGCCAGTACCCGATGCCAGTACTACGGTGGCAGCGGCACCCAGCTCAGCAGCAAAACCACGACTTGGCGTTAGCTCGGTGATTTTACGTCCAATAGTGCCCATTACCTTATAGCCATAGGTTGCCAGACCAAACACGATACCTGCGCCACCTAGCAGTAGAATCCAGCTTGGCATCGAGCTCTTGGCGGCAATATCACCACCAGAATTTACCACACTCACTACAGCGGCCAGAGGACCTACCGCGTTGGCAACATCGTTAGAGCCATGGGCAAATGCCATGCTACAGGCGGTGAAGATCATGAGGACTGCAAAGACTTTTTCGACATTGTAAAAACGGTTGTCTTCTTCTTTGGATTCGTCACGCTCGACCTTAGTTAGCAGGTAGGTGCCGAGCATTGCGACCAGAATACCGAAAACGACGGCGACCATTGCGTTTTCACCAAAGGATAATGTGATGCCGATATCTTTAAAGACATGCTTGAGACCTTTGAGCAACGTGACCATGGCCATTAAGAAGCCTACGGCAAACATATACATGGGCGCGTATTTTTTGGCCCGTTCAAAGGGATTGTCATGAATAAGAATCAGGCGCTGGACGCTTCTAAAGATGGCGAAGGAAATAGTACCTGCCATCACGGGGGAGACTACCCAGCTAGCAACAATGGTGCTGACCTTATCCCAGTTAACCGCGTCGTTAGAGACGCCAACGGCAGCGAAGCCAACAATGGCGCCGACGATTGAATGGGTAGTGGAGACGGGCCAGCCCATCATGCTGGCGATTAATAACCAGGTGCCCGCAGCTAGCAGTGCCGATAGCATACCGAACACCAGAAGGTCTGGTTGGTCGCTAAATACATCTGAATCAACAATGCCTTTACGGATGGTTGAGGTTACTTCGCCGCCAGCGAGGTAGGCGCCGGCAAACTCAAATACCATGGCGATGCATATGGCCTGCTTAATGGTGAGCGCTTTGGAACCCACCGATGTACCCATTGCATTGGCCACATCGTTGGCACCCACGCCCCAGGCCATAAATAGGCCAAACATTGCGGCCATAATAATTAAGATCGTGCCGTATTCGCTGAATAAATCCATAGTTACTGGGTCCGTAAAAGTGCTATTAAAAGTACTTTTTTATTTTGCTAGTAAGAGTTCTAGGCGGTTGCCTACACGTTCTGCTGTATCTGCAATGGCGCCAATATTATCAATGGTGCTGTACAGAAACATTACGTTTACGGGGGGCATATCAGCTTCTATTTTGAACAGGCGATGACGCAGCTTACGTTCCTTCTTATCGACCTTTTGTTCCTGAGCGTCCAGCTCGCGGATTAATTTCTTCACAAACTTCACTTCCTGGCCGCTAAAACCAGTCTCGAGAAGCTCGTCGAGTTCGTTGATTGCTTTGAGAGCCTTTTCGCAGGTTTCGATGGCACTCTTTATATAGCCAATGAAATCGGTCTGCAAAACAGTCGGAATATTCATCTCACGACCAAGCACAATGCCGCAGACATCTTTGGTGGTATTGGCTATCTCGTCCTGCTGAGCAAGAATACTAAGCAGATCTCCACGAGACATGGGCATAAACAGGCTTTTTGGCATGCTTAGGCGGAATTCTTTCTTCAGACGATCAGCTTGCTGCTCGCTCTCGACGATATGGTCAAAGACTTCGCTGGCTTTGTCCCATTTGTCCGTTATAACGGCATCAAAAAAAGGTTCAAGCTGTTTGGCGCAGCTGACTACTAGGGACATATGTTCCTGCAGGGGTCGAATTGGCGACTTGCCAAACAGGTTAGAAATTGGGTTACTAAAATCCATCAATCATTCTCCAGTTTTCCCCGCAGTATAAGGAGTTGTCATAAAAATGAAATATCTAAGTGACATAAATTCCACTGTCGGTTACTTCTATGCTTGAGCGTATTGTTCGCTATGACCCAACCAGCGATTAATTAGAGGGTCGACGTTTTCGGGATGGTTGACCAGCAGCTTTTCAGCGGTGGCTTTAATTTGCGGCAACATATGGGCGTCGCGCTGGAGATCGGCGATATGCAGCTGCATATCACCGGTTTGACGGGTGCCCAGCACTTCACCGGGGCCGCGCAGCTCAAGATCTTTTTCGGCTATCTTAAAACCGTCGGTGGTTTCCCGCATAATTTTGAGTCGTGCACTGCTATTACCCGAGATAGGCGGGCTGTAGAGAAGTACGCAATGGCTATTTTGCGAGCCTCGGCCCACTCTCCCGCGCAGCTGATGGAGCTGTGAGAGGCCCAGACGCTCGGAGTTTTCAATAATCATCAGGCTGGCATTGGGCACATCGACCCCCACCTCAATAACGGTGGTGGCGACGAGCAAGTCAATCTCGGCGGCTTTAAAGGCGGCCATGATCTCCAGTTTTTCTCTGGGCTTAAGCCGTCCATGAATCAAACCAATAGATAGCTCGGGCAGCATAAGCTGGAGCTCGGCGGCGGTCACTTCTGCGGCCTGGGCTTCCAATACATCAGACTCCTCAATTAACGTGCATACCCAGTAGGCCTGACGTCCGCTGCCACAGGAGGCGCGGACACGGGCAATAATATCGTTGCGGCGGAGATTACTTAACACCACAGTTTCGACGGGCGTACGCCCTGGGGGCAGTTCATCAATTACTGAGCAGTCGAGGTCGGCATAGGCACTCATGGCCAGGGTTCGCGGTATGGGTGTTGCGGTCATAATCAGCTGATGGGGGGCTGGGTCATTTAAGCTTGGACCCTCTGGGCTAAAGCCTTTTTTACGCAGCGCTAGACGCTGGTGCACACCAAAGCGATGTTGTTCATCGATAATGCTCAGCCCCAGATCATTAAATTCTACGGTCTCTTGAAAGAGTGCATGGGTACCAATCACCATTTTAGCGGTGCCATCGGCAATAGCGGCCAGCTGTACTTCGCGGGCTTTGCCTTTGACCTTACCCGTGAGGTAGGCGATGCGAATGCCCATTGGCCGCAACCACTGCTCAAAGTTAATGCGGTGCTGGTCGGCAAGAATTTCTGTGGGAGCCATCAGTGCGACCTGATGGCCGTTGGCAATGGCCTGCACGGCGGCCAGGGCTGCCACGACAGTTTTACCTGAGCCCACATCTCCCTGCACTAGCCTGAGCATGGGGATGGCGGTGCTTATATCGGTGCTAATCTCGGCAGCGACTCGGTGCTGTGCGGCGGTTAAATCAAAGGGCAGTTGCTCAAGAAAGGCAGCTGCGGCGGTATGATCCTCAGTTAATACGGGTGCCTGTTGCTGTTGCACCTTTTGGCGCAGCTTGAGCATGCTGAGGTTATGGGCAATTAATTCTTCGGCGGCCAAACGTTGCTGGGCAGGATGTTCGCCTTCTGCGAGTAGATTAAGTGCGGTACCCGGCGGTGGGTTATGGAGTAGACGCAGCGCTTCGGGTAATGAGTAGGCCAGCTCTTGGCGCAGATCGTTGGTTATATCTTGGGGCAACAGTTCTCGAATGCTGTGATTTTCCAGCAGAGCCAGTGCCTGACCACAGAGGTCGCGAATACGGCCCTGAGTAATGCCTTCGGTCGCTGGATAGATAGGTGTTAGCTTGTCTTCCAATTGGGGCGGATTGGCCTGATCGAGATACTGGTATTCGGGATGATAGAGCTCAACACCAGACTTACCTCGACGCACTTCCCCAAAGCAGCGCAAC
>CAJJAS010000181.1 GCA_905182245.1 gamma proteobacterium HTCC2207
ACTTATAGACTAGCAGCAATGTCTGAAACTGGCCCTTCTTGCACCGACCTTTTAGCACTCACTCTTATTAACTTGCCATCTTCACCGTCTGTAACCAGTAGCAAGCTGCCATCGGGTGCAGACACAATATTACGAATTCTACCGAACTCAGTGAACAAAATTTCTTCCTTAATGCTTTTATCGTCTTGTATCTCAAGGCGCCGAACATCCCCAGGGACTAAGGCGGATATCAATAGGTTTCCCTGCCATTGGGGAAACATGTCACCGCGATAAACTATCATCCCTGAGGGTGCGATCGAAGGATCCCAATACTTTAGTGGCTGCTCCATCCCCGGCTGCTTAGTGAAGGGAGAAATCATGGCGCCGCTGTAATCAACACCATAGGTGATCGCTGGCCACCCATAGTTTTTACCGGGCAATACTCGATTAAGTTCGTCGCCACCTTGGGGCCCATGCTCGTGTTCATAGACAGTGCCATCATCAGTAATTACTAGACCTTGAAGATTTCTGTGCCCGTAAGACCATATTTCTGGCAGTGCATCTGGGGTTTTTGTAAAAGGGTTGTCTTGGGGAATACTGCCGTCAGTATTAAGACGTAATATCTTACCGAAATGATTATCTAGGGCTTGGGCCTGCTCGCGATAATTAAACCCATCTCCGGAAGTAATCAGTAATGTCCCGTCAGCTAAAAATGCTAATCGAGCACCATAGTGTGCGGCAGTCTTGCGTGGTGGGTCAGACTTAAAAATGGTTTTGTGATTCACAAGCCTATTGCCCTCAAGGCGTGCTTGAATCACATTGAGCTGATTGAGTTTTGGCTGGTCGACAGCTGGCGCTGAAAATGACAGATAAAGTAGCCCATTATCCGCAAAACTTGGATCTAGTATTACTTCCGATAACCCACCCTGCCCAGCGAATAAAACCTCCGGCACGCCAGCAATTGGGGTTGAATTTAGTACGCCATTGGAAACACGTCGTAAATTTCCTGACAGTTCAGTCACCAACATTTCATTGTCGGAAATAAAGGCAACAGCCCAAGGATAATCTAGCCCATCGGCCAGAGTTTCGATTTCAAAAGCATCATCATTGCTCACGGCAAACCCGCTACATAACAGCAGAGCTGCACAGGTTATCCGCACATTAATTAGTGTCATTAGAACCTCCTTTTCGTGGATGGCTACCAAAATAATACCCAGCAAGCACTCCAGCAAGAACAAGATAAACCTTGCCGACCAGTGTGCGAGCACCTGCAATCAAGTCTAGGTTGTAAAAAGCCAGTGGCATTAGGGCGACGATGGCCAACAGAGCGGCGCCTCCGGCCATGGCATAGAGGGTGGGTTTTTTGATGGAACTCCAAATGGCTATAATTCGCGCTGTAATAAAGGCGATTAATAGGCCTACAAAGATCAACCCGATGGCGGGAAAGGCTCCCTTAGAATTCATACCCACTAAATCGGTGGCCATCGCCGACACAACAATACCCATATCCACCGGCATGCCGATGCTTTGCAGCCAGAACAGATTGGTTGCAGTGGTGTGTGTGACCAGTAAAAAAGTGGCTATCAGCAGGGATATCAAAAAGGCCTGTATCTGTTTAATCATTATTTCCTGCCATTAACTAAGTAGGCATTGATCATCTAGAGTTTTTTAAGGCTTATCAAGGTCTAAATAAAACCTCGACTATTGGCGTTAACGATCAGCAAACAAATAGCTGTATTTTACCTGGAAGGTACGGGGCTCCCTATAGGTAGCAACTAGGCCTGCTGAGGTAAGGGCATTGCCCGAATCTACCTTTACATTTTTGTCAGTGGCATTGTGAATATAGGCGGCGATCATCCAGTTTTTCGAATTCGGCTGATAGGTTAAGCTCAGATCAAACAGTTGGTAGGGTTTCTGAACCCCCAGATTACTACCGCCATTGGGCAGGTTGTCAAAAACACCTGAGGCTAATTGGTCGCGATTATAAATATCCAAAAAATATCTGTCTGAGGCTTTGACCATTATACGGGGGGTTAAAAGTCCTCTATCAAAAACAAAATTATGACTGTAAGACAGAGTCATTTTCCAGTCTGGCACTCTGGGAGGGCTATTGCCAGATAGTACAACATGGGCTTCTGGGGACGCTGATTGGCTAGAGACATAGGGGTTAAACAAATTGCCGAATAATGTGTCCGGTATTTCAAATTGACCAAAATGCGCATCGGTAAAGGCCGCGGTTAATTGCAGCTGATCAACATCTGTTATTCCCCAATTGAGCTCTAATTCCAACCCTTGAATGGTTGCCGCAGAGGCGTTGCGCACCACAGTGCTACCCCCTGTATCGGCGATACCATCAAAATTGATATCAAGGCGATCTTCATTGGAAAACTGCAAATCATTGTAGTTGGCGCGAAACAGTGCCCCATTAATGCGCAGGCTGTCATCCAAATATTGCGCCTTAAAACCCAGTTCAAAATTGGTGACGGTCTCTGGTGCGACATGGTTGCCTGCATCCTGAATATGGCCGGATTTAAAGCCTGTTGAAATCGTCGCAAAGTACATCAGATCTTCAGAGGGCCTGTAATCATAGCGAATAAGCCCGCTAACATTTTCCCAAGTAATTGCCAGATCATTGACCTGGCGAATCCAGCAGGCTTCATCGCCAATGCCCTCACTAGTGCCATTATCATGGTAGGTGCCAGCATTAATGGCCCGCTGTGTGGCGCTATCTGCATAGATATCCTCTGGTAACGGCGCTCCCGGGCCAATTGAGTCGGGTCCCGCATAAGAACCCAGCACTGAGGTCCGTCGGCAATTAATGGCTCTCCCACCACGATCAGATTTGTTGTCCTTGGTGTATCTAGCGCCGACGGTTACACCACTAAACCGATTGAGATCATAGGTGGCCTGGGAAAACAGGCCAGTTGATTTGACTTGCCGGTCAGGCTGAATCGCATAGGAAACCCCGGCACCTTCAAAACCACTAATCCAGCTTGTGGCGCCCTCAGCATAGCGTCCGCCACCAGCGTTCTGTTGATCCACCGCAAAAACAATTTCATTCTGTTCACGGGAAAAAAAGGCACCCAACAACCATCTAAGGCGCTGGGTATCGTCATTCATCAGCTGGAGTTCGTGGGAGGAAAATTCGAAATTAGAGCTGTG
>CAJJAS010000182.1 GCA_905182245.1 gamma proteobacterium HTCC2207
ATGACGTGTTGATATTTAGGTTTGATGCACCGCTCTATTTTGCCAACAAAGACTATTTTGTCTCCGCGCTATATCGCTGGATCAAGCAACGGGACATGAAGACACTTCGCTGCGTGATACTTGATGCAGAAACAATCAACAGCATTGATAGTACGGCTCTGATTATGCTGCACCAGGTGGTGAAAAATTTAGAGGCTCAGGGTATCCAATTTTTTATTACCAATCCGATTGGGCCAGTAAGAGATACGATTAAAGCGTCCATGCTCAGTGATTATATGACTGAAAAAACCATGTTTATCACGATTAGCGATGCCATTATTTACTTAGATAAAGGCGTTAACTTGCATGCCGAGCAAGCGCTCCAAACTAACCCCGATTCAACAGCAACCACAAAGGGATAAAGAAAAACCCCATGAATCTACGCCGTACCAATTTGCAGCAGTTACGCAACGAAACGTTTGACGTTCTAATTCTGGGTGGTGGTATTAATGGTGCTGTAGCCGCAGCATCACTGGCATCAAAGGGTGCCAAGGTGGCGTTGATTGATCGTGGTGACTTTGCAGGCTCAACCAGCTCGAGCTCTTCAAATCTGGTTTGGGGCGGGATCAAGTACCTAGAAAATTACGAGTTCTTGCTGGTCAATAAGCTCTGCAAGAGTAGAAACCAATTGATGCGAAGCTATCCTTCTTCGGTTAAGGAAATACGATTTTTAACCACGATTCAAAAGGGATTTAGACTTCCCCCCTTCTTTGTTTATCTGGGAACAGTTTTGTATTGGGCGATAGGCCGGTTTTTCACTAAACCGCCCCGCTACCTTTCGGCCAAGATGATAAAGAAAATGGAGCAATCCATAAATACAGATAATGTCGCAGGTGGTTTTGAATACTCAGACGGCTATCTCTACGACAATGACTCAAGATTTGTGTTTAATTTTATTCGCTCGAGCATGGACAATGGCTGCGTTGTAGCAAACTATCTCGAGTCAGTGGATTCCAAACGCGACGGCGACCTTTGGGTTAACTCAGTTAAAGACCAGACAACCGGTGAGGAATTTCAGATTCGTTCGAAGGTCCTCATCAATGCCTGCGGCCCCTATGTCGACAAATATAATGCCCAGACAGGCCAGGCCACCGACCACCGCCATCTGTTTTCAAAGGGTATTCATCTGGTCGTCGACCGCATTGCCGCTACGCCTAAAGTGCTGGCATTTTTTGCCAGTGATGGCCGATTATTTTTCGTGATCCCTATGGGCCCAAAAACCTGTATTGGCACAACCGACACCCAAGTAGATGATCCCAAGGTGAAGATTACTGACGAGGACCGAGAATTTGTACTCGACAATATCAATCACCTTCTGGCACTTGATCGTCCGCTGACACTCGACGACATTGTGGCTGAGCGCTGCGGCGTGCGCCCCCTTGCGGTTAAGGGCGCAAGCCAAGAAAGTGACTGGCTTAAATTATCTCGGCAGCATGCCATAGACATCAATAGCAATGATCAACATATCAGCATATTTGGCGGCAAGCTCACCGACTGCATCAATGTGGGCAATGAAATCGCCGAGATAGTGTCGACACTGGGCGTCACCTTGCCGGACTCTGACAAAGTATGGTTTGGCGAACCTGATGCCGCTGATAAAGAAGATTTTTTTAAGCAGGCAGAGGCGATGGACCTAGATAAAAATACCGCGCCAACTGCATCGGAGCCGCTATCTAATCGACTGTGGCGTCGTTATGACAGAAGAGCCTTTGATGTCTTGGAAATGATTAAATCCGACCCAGATAACGCCAAGATACTCATTGAAAATACTGAGTACATCCGCGGAGAAGTCGAGCTGGTTGCACAGCGAGAAATGGTAACCAAGTTAGAAGATTTTCTGCGCCGGCGATCGAAGATCGAGCAGGTGATTACACAAGACAATGTAGTCCAAGCACAGGGTCTAGAAGAGGCCTGTCGAATTTTGTTTGCTGACAAAGCTAATGAAAAATTAGCTGAATACATTCAGTCTAAAAATAACGCATAAAAATTAAAAGCGCTTTAAAAGGGTTAAGTACATGACTAGTTTTGATCGGGCGAAACCGTCTTGGGATAATATTCCTGCACTCAATGTTACAGGGCCCATGACAGGAACAGATTCAGCAGATTCAATCGGGCTGACAACAGACGCTGGACCATTACAGATAACGCTTTACGAGTTTGGTGCAAGATTGCGCTTTGGTGAATGTCAATTTGCCGACTATGAAATGCTGGTAAAAGAACCACAGGCAGTGCCGCTTTCTGCAAAAACTATAAGTACTAAAGCTGAGAGTACTACAACGGATGGCACTGACACAGGCAGTGAATACACTGTTATAAAAGGCGCAGGCTATACCCTAACTATTAATCATAGCCCCTTCTCGTTCGAGTTATACCAAGGCGCCCGCCTTATACAGCGGTCTCCCTCTGACGGCCACTTTGTGCGTAAATTTCGATTACCGCCAATAGCTCGCGTTAGCGAGGGCTGGTTTGTTGGTCTTGATCTTGACTCTAGCGAGCCAGTCTATGGGCTAGGTGAGAAATGGGGACGTCTGGATAAGCGTGGTCAATTATTGCGCTCTTATAATCATGATGCGCTGGGGGTCAATGCCGAGATTTCCTACAAAAACACACCCTTTGCCTGGAGTCCTAATGGCTGGGGAGTCTTTGTACACACACCTGCCGCGGTTACTCATAGTGTGGGTCACCCCGCATGGTCACAGCGCAGCTATGGCATATTGGTCGAAGATAGCCATGCCGATGTCTTTTTATTAGCAGGCGATGCAGGCGCCGATATCATAAACACCTACACAGAGTTAACCGGCAAAGCTCCGGTGCCACCTGACTGGTCCCTAGGCGTTATTTTATCCAAAGCCTATTACAAAGACGCTGAAGAGCTATTAGCTACCGCAAAAAAAGTTCGCGAGCAAGAAATGCCATGCGATGTTATCACCCTAGATGGACGGGCATGGCAGGACACGCAAACACGCTTTGCCTTTGAATGGGATGCAACTCGCTACCCCAACCCCGCCGTTGTTATTGATGAGTTAAAGGCCCTTAATTTCAAGATATGCATCTGGGAATATCCCCTGGTGTCTGTCGAGAATGCCCTGTTTGACCAGATGTCCGCAAAAGGTTGGTTGCTTAAACATCGAGACACCGGAGAGACCTATCGCTATCAGTGGGATACCAGTTGTTTTGGTGAAGTACTTACCCCTCTACCAGAATCTGGCATTGTTGATTTTACCAATCCAGAGGCCTATGCGTTTTGGCGCGACTGTCACAAGCCGCTTTTTGATCTCGGTGTAGACATGATTAAAGCTGATTTTGGTGAACAAATTGAGCCTGATATGCTGGCGTTTAATGGTGATAGTGGTGAAACACTCCACAATGTATATAGCTTGCTTTACAACCGCTGCGTCTATGAGGCGGCCGAACTTTACTGCAAGACAGGGCCATTTTTGTTTAGCCGATCTTCCTGGACTGGCAGCCAGCGATACCCCGCACAATGGGGCGGTGACCCCCAAGCAGACTGGGGCGGGCTAGCGGCCAGCCTGCGTGGTGGAATTTCTTGGGGCCTCTCCGGCGCACCCTTTTATGCCACTGACGTTGGCGGCTTTTATGGCGACCAACGGGATGATGAGCTGTATGTTCGCTGGACCCAAGCGGCTATTTTTTCTGCCCATATCAGGCTTCATGGCATCGGACCCAGAGAACCCTGGTCATACTCTGCGGCGGCAGAAGGCGCGGTAACCAAAGCGTTAAAATTACGTTATCAACTTCTCCCTTACCTTAAGCAGGTGATGGCATCGGCCAGCAGCACAGGCCTTCCTGTTCAGCGAGCCATGGTTCTAAACTGTCCCGATGAAAAAGCCGCCTGGGCTTTTGAAGATCAATTTATGCTCGGTGACAGCATGGTGGTAGCCCCCTGTCTAAAGCCCGGAGGTGACATAGAAGTGTACTTGCCCGCGTCTATTAGTGCGGTTTGGAAGAAATTCCCCAGCGGCGAAAGTTTTACTGGCGGACGTAGCCATACACTCACTCTGGCACTGGATGATATAGCCGCCTTTGTTCCCGAAGCTGTTTCGATCCCTATGGGGCCAGAGAGGCAATATATAGATAATAGCGACACCAATCTCCCCGCCGACTCAAGCTGGCCCGAATAAAGATAAGAACAAAAAGGCAAAGGGAAAGGGAAATAGATTGTGGAACGCAATTATGGAATTTCCACATTGGCGTTCTGTGTTTTTTACGGGGATCGCTGACACCAAAGATGGGTATTTTTTTGCTGGCTGGGGTTTAACTGGCGTATTTATTGTCTGCTTTCACCCACTGGATTAGTGGGTGGGATTAGTGGGTGAGATTAGTAGGTGGGTTAAGTGGCGCTTTGTGGCCCGCGTTGGCTTAGCCTTAAATATTGGTCAAAAAAGTACGCTCAGCCTCTCATCGTATAAATACAAATACACAGCTGATGTAGGCTATTAAGCATTGATCACCTGCGTTACCCATGAATATTATGTCCTCAGGGCTGATCCTTATTACCTCTCTAATCACTCACCTTTTTTATTAGCTCCCTACCCAGTAAACTCAGCCTAAAATAGGTCTTGTATAATATATAAGATCATTTATAGTGAATTTGTCATATAGAGTAGTCATGGTTGTCGACTAACGTTTAAGTCAACTCAGATGGCCTTTAGAACATTGAAAATGATGACGTTAGTGAGAGAGAAAAATAAAAATAATTTTCAGGGGAGAGTCAATAATGTTTGAAAAAAAATCAATCCATAGCGGAGTCGCCTATGCAGTCGCAGTTATTGCCGGTCTAGCCGGTACTGCTTCAGTAACAGCGCAAGAAGCTCCAGGCTGGCAACTAGAAGAAATTGTTGTAACCGCCCAAAAAAGAGAAGAAAAGTTGAGCGATGTACCCGTCGCTGTAACAGCATTAACCTCAGAGCAGATCGGCGCAGCCTTTGCCAACAACATTGAGGACCTGCAGTCTATGGTTCCATCTGTTAGCTACCGTAAAGGTAATACTACCCGTAACTCTGCACTTACTGTTCGTGGCATCGGTACTATTTCTTTTAGTATTGCCGCTGAGCCAAGTGTTTCTACTGTTGTTGACGGCGTTGTTCTTGGTCGATCTGGTCAGGCTTTTGGCGATCTCTATGATCTCGAGCGCGTTGAAGTGCTAAGAGGCCCACAGGGCACTCTATTTGGCAAGAACGCCTCTGCAGGTGTTATTAACATGACCACCAAGCGCCCTAGCGAAGAGTTCCAAGGCACGGTCGAAGCACAGATGTTCCAAGACAATGAATATAGCCTTAAAGCCTCCGTATCAGGTCCATTAAGCGACACTGCCCGCGGCAGCCTAACAGTATTGGACAAGCAGTTTGATGGATACGTAAAGAATGTATTCAACAACCAGATGGCCAATGGCTACGATCGCTCTGGTATGCGCGGCATGCTCGAGTTTGATATCTCCGACGATACTTCTATGCTGATCATCGCTGAAAAATATGATGCAAAGGACGAATGCTGTACTGATCTAGAGCTACTACCGAGCGGCAGAAACCCCGCCTCAGAAGCAGCACCTAATAGCGCCGGCATCGTCAATGGCGTGGCCGATCTTGATTTAGATCTGCGTAAAATCGACCATGATCTAACAACAATGACCTTGGATTCTCACACTGCACTGTCTGTTCAGCTGAACACCGCTGTGGGCGAGCATGAGTTAACCTCCATTACGGCTTACCGTTCTTGGGATAACACTGAGATCCGTGAAGGCGACTTCACTTCAATCGCTGGCGATAGCAATCTACCCATGTGGCAGGCACCTTTTCAGCTTCACGATTTGGGCCCACAAGAGTGGCGTCAATTCTCTCAAGAGCTAAGACTGGCTTCAACAGCGGGCGATGCCCTCGAGTATCAGGTCGGTGCGTTCTTTATGAACATCGAATCTGAGCGTAACTTTACGCGAGACGCGAGCTGTCAGAACAACAATGGTCAGTTGGATCAAGCCATGACTTGGTACGCGAACAAGTCACTAACGGGTACTGATTTAACGGCTGCTCTAGCAGATCTAAGCGCTTATGCAGCGGCTGAAGGCGTTTCCTGTAATGCCAATGATATTGTCTCGGCTACTGCCTTTATGAGCACTGAGTTTAACAACTGGGCTGTCTTCGGCGACGGTAAATACAGCATTAGCGATAGCACACGCCTTCTGTTCGGCTTGCGTTACACCGATGATGAAGTTAGCTATAGCCACAACCGCCAAAGCAATGACCAGTATGGTCGTCGTGGTGTTGGTGTTCGTCCTGCAACAGAAAACACCAATGCAAATGGCAGCACGTCTAAGTCAAATGTATCCGGCAAATTCGGTATACAAACAGACCTAAACGACGATTCCATGTTTTATGCGACTGCAACTCAGGGATATAAAGGCCCAGGCTTTAATATCTATTACAACTTTAAGGCTAATGGCGACGATGCTGCACCTATCTCTGAGGAGTTATCGACTTCTTTAGAACTAGGTTATAAGTACACGTCTGATACCTTAATCTTGAACGCAGCTATTTTCCAAACGGATATTGAAGACTTCCAGGCTAACAACGCTGACTGTTCGGACGGTACCTGTATCACGCGTTTAACTAATGCTGGTGATGTATCAACCGAGGGTGTTGAAATTGACTTCACTTGGGCTCCGATGGAAAATCTGACTCTGTCTGGTGGACTTGCCTCTATCAAAGCAGAAATCGACAAGTTCAACTGTCCTGACCCTACGGCTACAAACTGTTCAGCCCGATCTGGTCTGCCAGTGCCGTTTGCACCAGAGCTGAAGTACTCAATAATGGCTCAGTATGTTATTCCACGTGAGAACATGGATATCATCATTAATGGTTCATTCGTTCATACTGACGAACAGGTTGCAGGATTACCGGGCAATGACGGCTCGCAAAACCCAGCTGCGCTATTGCCAGAGTACGATATGGTTAATGCCAGTGTTGGTTTCTCGTTTGACGATGATCGCTACCGCGTTTCTATCGTCGGCAAGAATCTTGGCGATGAAAGCTATGTAAGTACTTATAGTGGTGATGGTTTCCGCTACCAGGTACCACGCGATGCTAGCCGCTATTTTGGAGCCGCCTTTAAAGCGTCTTTCTAAAAGCTGTAGCACTGTTAAAAGGGGCGTTTATCGCCCCTTTTTTTATGCCTATTTATAACCAAAATTACCGACTTATTGCGCTATTCTAGGGCTCCTAGGCCACACAATGACCTCGGCCTAGAATTAGACCGCTACCCGGACTAAACAAGAAAAGTAAAACAGATACAGCGGTGATATGATTCGCCATCAAAGAATTCCAAAGGAAACAACATGTCATTAAGTGCAGGTTTTCAGCCCCTATATAAGCAGGTCTATGACCTACTGACCGCGCGCCTGGTAGAGGGTTATTGGAAACCCTCGCAACTGCTGCCGAGTGAGATGCTGCTAGCAGAGGAACTTGGCGTGAGTCAGGGTACCGTTCGCAAAGCGCTTAATCAGATGGTTGCTGAAAAAATGCTCGAACGACAGCAAGGAAAAGGCACCTTTGTTGCAGAACATACCCAAGAGAGTGACCTATTTCGATTCTTTAGACTTCGCGAACCTCAGGGCACAACCCTTATTCCAGAGACAATCGTTCTCTCTTCATCTCGCCGAAAGGTATCTAAAGATGAAGCCAAAAAATTGAATCTAGATAGCAAAGAATCTGTTGTTGAATTGATGCGCGTAAGGTCTATTCATAACAAACCAGCGATCATAGAAAAAATAATCCAGCCACTGTCGATCTTTCCCGATATCGACAAGAACACCAAGCTACCCAATGCCCTCTACATGCTCTATCAAGAGCAATATGGCATTACCATCATGTCAGTGAATGATGAGGTACGCGCTGTAGAAATCCCCAAGGCCTATGCGGGCCACTTAGACTTGCCCCAGGGTTCACCGGTGTTAATGATTGAACGCAGCAGCGTCAATATTGATGGTCGTGTTGTTGAATTAAGCACTGCCTACTGCAGTTCAGAGAACTTCGTGTACTCGGTTCATCTTACCTAGCCTTTTGGTCTTAGACCGACACCTTGGCTGACTCCCTGTCCGCCAGTACCCTGCACCCGAGTTAGCACGGGCGATACGCACGCTTGCTAACCTAAAAACGCCTTAAGTAAGCCTTATTTTGGCCACGCTATTGGGTTATCCATCGGCATGATAGTATCCATGCGTTGCAACCGAGCTAGCCACGAGAACTCTTATGAAAAAAGCGCTTACCCTATTCATAACATTGTTATTAATGCCGATAAACGCGTATAGCGAAGAGCCCTATGAGTACCTCATCGGTCGCGGTATGTCAGACA
>CAJJAS010000183.1 GCA_905182245.1 gamma proteobacterium HTCC2207
GCTCAAAGAGGTTCTTGAATACCATAACTTTGCGCTTACCCAGTATTACAAAACCGACCCTGTCGACTTCGACAAGACCCTCGCCGAGGCAAAAGAATGGGCAGCTGTACTCTTACCCATGAAAGCCGATGTTACCAAAATTCTTCACGATGCCCGTGAAACTGGCGACCATATTCTGTTTGAAGGCGCCCAGGGCTCGCTGCTTGATATTGACCATGGCACCTATCCCTACGTAACCTCGTCCAACACAACTGCCGGTGGCACCGCGACAGGAACAGGTTTTGGCCCACTGTATCTAGACTATGTGCTGGGCATAACCAAAGCCTACACCACAAGAGTGGGTTCAGGTCCATTCCCCACTGAGCTGCATTGCGAGATCGGCCAGTACCTAGGTGAGAAAGGCCATGAGTTTGGTACCACCACGGGTCGTTCGCGACGCTGTGGCTGGTTCGATGCCGTCGCATTGCGACAGGCCGTGCGCATCAATAGTATTTCAGGTATCTGTCTAACCAAGCTAGATGTATTGGATGGCTTGGAAGAGGTCAATATCTGTATCGGTTACCAACATAAAGACGGCACCGACGCAGGCATTCCTATGCACGCCGATGATTTTGAAGATATCACGCCAATCTATGAATCAATGCCAGGTTGGAGCGACGTAACGGTTGGTGCTCAGCGTCTGGAAGACTTACCTCAGGCCGCGCGAGATTATATTGTGCGTATTGAAGAGTTAACTGGTGCCCCAGTGGACATAGTGTCTACGGGTCCAGATCGTGTAGAAACCATTGTTTTGCGTCACCCATTTTCGTAAGCCTATGTTGTTAAAAAAGCCCGCGCTCGGTTAACCGGACGCGGGCTTTTTTTTACACTGGCCTCTTGTAAACAAGGCTCGTAGTTTAAACCCTAGCCTAAAATATGTAGCCCTAAACCAATTAGACTACCAATCGCCAATGCGATATGACTAAAGATACTCATCACTGCTCCAGGCCCGCGAATTTTGGGACTTTTGAGAGACAGACTCGAGTAGATTTGTCGACCCAATACAAATAAAACACCGGCAAGAAGTGCCCAGCTAACACTGACGTAATAGCTAAATGTAAGCATACTAGGGATAAAAACTATCAGCTGTTCCAATGTGTTTTGCTGTATACGAAATTTTATTTTCCACTCTTCATTGCCCGTTGTTTTAGGGGCCAAAACATTATTTTTTAGACGAGAAAAACCTACCCTAAAAGTAAATATCAGATACTGAAGTAGCGCGACCAATATAATGGCGCTACTGTATTCCATGCCAATTTCCCTGTGTCGAATTTTTAAACCTAAAATTAATTACTATTACATATGGATAAAATTACGCGTCCATATTAAAAATAACCATAGACTAAAGCGCTACTTGATGCAGAGGAAAGCCCTTCTGCACCTACATTGTTAACTATTCGAAAGTAAAACTTTTAGGTCTGTCCATTTAACCCACCAGTAACCGCCAACAAAATTTGTCTGCTGTTACCTCTTGCGCAAACAAAATAACCCCTGTAACGTTATTCACGTAGCACTGAATAAAAACAAACGGTTTTCACGCCAGTTGCGTTTTATACAGGCGATAGAATTCCGATACGCTTGGGGTATTTATGCCACTAAAGATGTATATGGACATTATTCGTTTAAGCCGCGCTCGCCACCGACCTAAGGTGGTAAGAACTTCCTTTATCCTCGATATTTCCTTTTTAATAACCGCCTTCCGGCACTGTTACCTGTCTGGAAGGATGCGTTAATGGTGAATGAATACGCGACTGAAATCTGGCCGCTGGCCGTCTATTTCGGCATGGTTATCCTTCTTGTTATTACGATGCTGGTACTGTCCTGGTTATTGGGTCAGCGACGTCGAGAGCAGGCCACCAATGATCCTTTTGAGTCGGGCATTGTGGCGGTTGGTGACTCGCAAATACGCATCTCCGTTGAATTTTATCTGATCGCTATATTCTTCGTTATCTTCGATTTAGAAACCGTCTTTATCTTTGCCTGGGCAATTGCTTTCTTTGAATTGGGCTGGGAGGGCTATTTTTCCATGTTGGTATTTATCGCGATACTGGCATTGGCGTTGATCTATGAATGGCGCTCTGGGGCACTGGAATGGGGTAATAAAACCCGTGTCGGTCTGCCGGCCGCCCAGAGAACTCAACAAATAATTGATCAGAGAGCAGCGCAAAAACAACAGCCTAAAGCGGCCGAGGACAAACAATGAAGTGGAGTTTAACGCGCCCTGAAGATGGCAATCTACTCAATCATAGTGATGAATTTATTGAAGAGCAGGTAAAGCGCAATGTTGCCTTCGCCAAGCTCGAGGACCTCGTTGCCTGGGGCCGCTCCCATTCACTCTGGCCATTCAACTTTGGACTGTCCTGCTGCTATGTAGAGATGGCGACGTCGTTTACCAGTCGTCATGACATAGCTCGCTTTGGTTCCGAGGTTATCCGTGCCACTCCAAGGCAGGCGGATTTAATGGTGATTTCCGGTACCTGTTTTCTCAAAATGGCGCCAGTCATACAGCGCCTCTATGAACAGTTATTGGAGCCACGCTGGATTATCTCTATGGGCTCCTGTGCCAACTCTGGAGGCATGTACGATATTTACTCCGTAGTCCAGGGAGTCGACAAGTTTATTCCGGTGGACGTCTATGTTCCAGGCTGTCCGCCGCGCCCTGAGGCATTGATGCAGGGCTTGATAATGTTGCAGGAGTCTATTGGTAAAGAACGAAGACCTATTACCTGGGCAGCTGGTGATCAGACGGTAATCAAACCGAAAAAAATCAGCAAACGGGATGAGTTGACCGCAGAGCGAATAAAAGCCACGGAATTGCGGGAACCAAAAGACGTATAGATCGAATAAAAATTAAGGGGTTTTAATGCAGAAGGCTGAATCCAAGATTCATAGCCCGGTTGAAGAGGACCTGTACCGTAAGTTTGGTCAGGCCCTATTTATCGCTCAACCTAGCGCGGACGAAACACTCACACTGTGGGTGCATCGCGATCGTTTGATCGATGTTCTGCAATACCTCAAGCCAAAATTTTCCATGCTCTATGATTTGTTTGCTATCGACGAGCGTACCCGCGCCAATCGTTCTGGCCAGCCCGCCTCAGATTTCACCATTGTCTACCAGCTACTATCTCTGGATCGCAATGAAGATATTCGCATTAAAGTCGCTCTGTCTGAATCCAGTCTTAATATTCCAACGATTATTTCACTCTGGCCCAATGCCAACTGGTACGAACGGGAAGTCTGGGATATGTTTGGCGTGATCGTTTCCGGACACCCCAACCTCTATCGTATTCTGTTGCCGCCTACCTGGGAGGGGCATGCCTTACGCAAAGACCATCCGGCCCGAGCTACCGAAATGGGTGAGTTTGAAATGGGCCCAGAGCGTGTTGCCAAGGAGCAGGAAGCATTGCGGTTTCGGCCTGAACAATGGGGCATGAAGAAAGCCAGCGACGACAGTGAATATATGTTTTTGAATCTGGGGCCTAATCATCCCAGTGTCCACGGTGTGTTCCGTGTTGCCCTGCAGTTAGATGGCGAGGTGATTATCGATTCTGTCCCGGATATTGGTTACCACCATCGTGGCGCCGAGAAGATGGGCGAGCGCCAGACCTGGCACACGTTTATTCCCTATACCGATCGCATTGATTACCTGGGTGGGGTCATGAATAACCTGGCCTATATTCAGTCGGTAGAAATGTTGGCAGGTATTGAGGTGCCAGAGCGTGCAAAAATTATTCGCATTATGCTCTCTGAGCTGTTTCGTATTTCAAGTCACTTGGTGTTTTACGGGACCTTTGTTCAGGACGTGGGGCAGATGTCTCCGGTGTTCTATATGTTTGCCGACCGGGAAAAATTATTTGGCATTATTGAAGCGATCACCGGTGGCCGGATGCATCCGGCTTGGTTCCGCATAGGTGGAGTAGCGGCGGACTTACCCAATGGTTGGGACCGCATGATTCGCGAGTTTATTGACTTCCTACCCGCGCGCCTTGATCACTACGACAAGATGGCCATGCAGAATAAAATGCTCAAGGCCCGCACCGTGGGTATAGGGGTGTATACCCAGCAAGAGGCCTTAGACTGGGGTATTACCGGTCCCGGATTGAGAGCAACAGGTATTGACTGGGATGTACGTAAAAAGCGCCCCTACGGTGGTTATGATCAGTTTGACTTTGAGGTGCCAACGTCCAATAACGGTGACTGCTACGACCGTGCCGAACTGCGTATTGAAGAGATGCGCCAGAGTCTAAAAATTATTCGTCAATGTCTGGATAATATGCCTGGCGGTCCCTACAAGAGTGACCATCCTCAGACCACACCACCTCCCAAAGAACGCACAATGGAAGATATCGAAACCCTAATTCATCATTTTCTAAATGTGAGCTGGGGACCGGTGATACCTGAGGGCGAGGCATCGGTAATGATCGAGGCGACCAAGGGCATTAATAGCTATCACCTGATTAGCGATGGCGGAACTAATTCCTATCGCACCAGAATTCGTACACCTTCTTTTCCACACCTGCAGCAGATTCCACTGATTAGTAAGGGTCTTATGATCCCGGATCTGATTGCCATTATTGCCAGCATTGATTTTGTGATGGCGGATGTCGACCGATGAATGATGCACAGATGATTCAAACCGATGTGAGTTCAGTGCTCAGTCCTGAAGAGCTTAGTGAGATAGATGCGGAGCTTGCTCATGTGCCCTATAAGTCTGGCGCGGCCATTGATGCTCTAAAAATAGTGCAGGCCAAGCGTGGCTGGATATCAGATCAGAGTCTACAGGCCATCGCAAAATATCTGGATATGTCGGCAGAAGAGCTAGAAGGAATTGCGACCTTTTATAATTTAATTTATCGCAGACCCGTGGGTAAAAAAGTTATTTTATTTTGCGATAGCGTGAGCTGTTGGATCTGTGGCTGTGATGGTATTAAACAAAAAATTACTGATGTGCTGGGTGTGGATTATGGCGAAACCACCCAAGATGATGCGTACACATTAATACCCGTTCCCTGTCTGGGTGCCTGTGATAGGGCGCCTGTGATGATGGTGGGAGATGATCTGCACACCCATTTAGATGAAGCGAAAATTGACGCCCTGTTTCCTGATAAAAACAAAAAAGCGGGAGGCAATTCATAATGGAAAAAGTACTGACTCGTAACATTGGTGCTGACCTTCAGCCCACGGATCTAAAAGCCTATGAAGCCAACGGCGGTTATCAAGGATTACGCAAAGCCCTAGCGGAGTTATCCCCAAAAGACTGTCTGGATGTAATCAGCGGGGCTAACTTGCGCGGTCGTGGCGGTGCAGGTTTTCCCACGGGCATGAAATGGAGTTTTGTCCCCATGGGGGATAAGTGCACACCAGGGCACAAGTATCTGGTCTGCAACGCGGATGAGATGGAACCCGGCGCGTTTAAAGATCGCCTGCTGATGGAATGCGACCCTCACCAGTTAATCGAAGGAATGATTCTTAGCGCTTATACCATCGATGCCGATATCTCCTATATCTTTATTCGGGGGGAGTATGTAGTAGCCATTCAACGCCTGCGAGATGCTCTGGCCGAATGCTACGCCGCGGGCTACCTAGGCGACAATATTCTCGGTTCTGGCTTTAGCCTTAATATGTATATACACCCCAGTGCGGGTCGCTATATCTGCGGTGAAGAGACCGCTCTAATTAATGCCTTAGAAGGCAAGCGCGCCAACCCCAGAGCCAAGCCTCCATTCCCCCAAGTCAGTGGTTTATGGGGTCGTCCTACCATTGTTAACAATGTGGAAACCCTGTGTAATATTCCCCACATTATAGATCGCGGTGCGGACTGGTTTAAGACATTGGGCGTAGGGGAAGACAGCGGCACCAAGATGTTTGGTGTTAGCGGCAGAGTCAAAAATCCGGGCTGTTGGGAACTCCCTATGGGCACGCCAATCCGACATATTCTCGAAGACCGTGCCGGTGGTATGCAAGATGGGCTGCAACTTAAAGGATTTTTACCTGGCGGCGGTTCTACGGACTTCTTAACGCCGGACCATCTTGATCTGGCTATGGACTATAACGTGATAGGCAAAGCCGGCAGTCGCATGGGCACCGGCACCATGATTATTCTCGACGACCAAACTTGCCCTGTAGGCATGGTGCTTAACCTTATTCGTTTCTTTGCCCATGAGTCCTGTGGGTTCTGTACTCCCTGCCGTGATGGACTTCCCTGGACCCGACAGGTACTCGAAGACATAGAGTCTGGCCGTGGCCGTGCTGAAGATCTCGATACTCTGGCCTATCAAGTGAGTTATATCGGCGCCATGGGTAACACTCACTGTGCACTGGCACCAGGTGCCATGGAGCCTCTGCAGAGCGCCTTAAAATATTTCCGCGATGACTTTGACCGCCATATTTCTGGCGGCAGCTGTCCGTACCATAGCCATACTAGACAGGGAGCTTAGACGATGCCGACGATTTATATCGATGGTCAGGCCCTTGAAGTAGCTCAGGGTGAGAACATTCTAGAGGCCTGCCTGAATGCAGGCATGGATCTACCATATTTTTGCTGGCATCCGGCCATGGGTTCAATTGGTTCATGTCGTCAGTGCGCACTGGTGCAGTATCAAAATGAAGAGGACACCAGAGGTCGCATAGTGATGGGCTGCATGACGCCAGTCACCGAGGGTGCTAGATTTTCATTGAATGCTGAAAATGCCACCGAATTTCGCAGTGCCGTGGTGGAGTCACTCATGCTTAACCATCCCCATGACTGCCCTGTATGTGGTGAGGGCGGTGAGTGCCATCTCCAAGATATGACGGTGATGGTAGGCCATAGAGATCGCCGCTATACCGGCAAGAAAAACACCCATCGCAACCAGTATCTGGGCCCCTTGATTCATCACGAGATGAATCGATGTATTACCTGTTATCGCTGCGAACGTTATTACCGTGACTATGCGGGTGGCAAAGATTTAGGCGCCCAGGCCTCTCATGATCATGTGTATTTTGGTCGTCACGAAGAGGGGGTTCTGCAGAGTGAGTTCTCAGGTAATCTCGTTGAAGTCTGCCCCACAGGTGTATTTACCGACAAACCCTTTCTAAAACATTACAGCCGTAAATGGGATTTACAGTCTGCGCCCTCTATCTGCAGTGGCTGTGCGGTGGGCTGCAATATTGCACCCGGCGAACGCTACGGAAAATTAAAGCGTGTGCACAACCGTTATAACCATGAGGTTAATGGCTACTTCCTCTGTGATCGCGGTCGCTTTGGTAGCGGCTACATAAATAGTGATGCCCGCCTGGATTATGCCGGTATTAAAAAACCTGACGGCAGTTTTATGGCGGTCCATCAACAGCAGGCTATAGACACAGCGGCGAGTTGGATAAAACATAAAAAGATCGCTGGCATAGGTTCCCCAAGGGCCTCTCTTGAAGCTAACTATCTATTGAGAGAGTTAGTCGGTGCGGCTAATTTCGTGGCTGGGTTCTCTGACAGCGAAGCTGAGATTATGGGCACCATTGTGCGTAGCCTTAAAAATACCACGGCAAGTAATCCGTCTATCAAACAGATGGAAGCCGCTGACGCCATTTTAATTCTTGGCGAAGATGTTACCAATACCGCTCCCCGCGTTGCGCTCGGACTGCGCCAATCCGTGCGTAATAAAGCCTTTGAGTTGGCCGAGCAAATGGGTCTGCCGCCCTGGCAGGATGCCGCTATTCGCAATCTTGCTCAGGACCAGCGATCGCCGATGATTATCGTGTCGGCAATGGATACCAGATTAGACGATGTAGCCAGTCGGTGTGTGTCATTGGCTGCCGATGATATTGCGTCCTTTGGTTATGCCGTGGCAGAGGTCTTGGCTGGTGGCAAGACTGAGGATATGGCAGTGAACGAAGCCGCTGAGATTTTACTCGGCGCAAAAAACCCATTAATCATTAGTGGTTCCAGTATGTCCCATGCAGGGATAGTGAATGGTGCAGTGGCCGTTGCTGAGGCATTGGGATCACAGAGTAAGCCGGCAATGCTGAGCCTCTGTGTGGCAGAGTCCAACAGTTTGGGTCTGGCGCTGCTTGTTGATTCCGGTCTTAAAACTAAGCCTCTAAGCATCAGTAAGTTGGCTAAAAAATCGAGCAAATTAGATACTCTGATTATTTTAGAAAACGATCTCGAACGTCGCGCCAGTAATACTGATATTGAATTGCTGGTAAAGGCCGCGGCAAAGATTGTCAGCATGGATATTCTAGAAAACTCAACGTTAAATAATTCTGATCTAGTTTTACCCGCAGCTTCCTATGCAGAGTCTCAGGGTACCCTAGTAAGCAGTGAGGGCAGGGCCCAGCGTTACTTTCCCGTCTATCAACCGGCCGCCGAGCGACTACCCAGCTGGCAGTGGTTGCTGCAACTCGCTGATGCCTGTGAGCATAAAACCCTGTCTGAGCTAGAACATTTTGATCAGGTGGTATCTGCCTGCGCCGCTAGCCAGCCTTTGTTTACAACATTGGTTGATGTAGCTCCTATGCGCGACTATCGGAGTCAGGGCCAAAAAATCCCTCGTCAGACTCATAGATACAGTGGTCGAACAGCTATGAATGCGGGAGTTTCAGTCCATGAGCCTCAGCAGCCTGAGGACACAGAAAGTCCCTTAGCCTTTAGCATGGAAGGGCTAAATCGCGATGAAGCCGCTTCTTTAATTCCCTTTGTTTGGTCTCCTGGATGGAATTCCAATCAATCATTGCAAAAGTTTCAGGCCGAGGTGGATGGGCCATTGAAGGGAGGTACTGCTGGCGTACGCATAATTCAATCAACGGGGTTAGGGGCCCTTCAATCATCAGAACCCGCAGAACAAATATTAAAATCCCATCAGTGGCATCTGGTACCTGTGCATCAGGTACATGGTAGTGAAGAAATGTCTGCTAACACGGACGAGATTGCCGAGTTAGCAGGACCGGCCTTTATTGCGATTGGTCAAAAGGTTGCCGAAAAACTTGGCGTTACTGAGGGAGATGGGCTAATTGTGACTCAGGGTAAAACTGACATTTCTCTTCAGGTAAAAATACTCTCAAGAGTGGCCAAAAACTGTGTGGGCTTCAGTGCCGGATACTCTGAGACCCTAGAGCTAACAGCAGGCAGTCTGGTATCTCTGATTAAAGACCAACAATGGGTGCGGCCAACATCACAGATGATAGCCACGGATAAACGCACTGGCACCCAGGGAGGATCTGCTCATGTCTGAGTTGATGCCAGTGTTACTGGCTCTGACAATTTTGATTGGCGGTGTTGCGGGTGCCGCCATACTCACCTGGTTTGAACGCCGCTTGCTGGGTGTATGGCAAGACCGTCATGGTCCCAACCGACTCGGTCCCCTGGGTATAGGTCAGGTGTTGGCAGATATGATTAAGCTGCTATTCAAGGATGATTGGGTTCCACCCTTTTCCGATAAGGTGGTATTTATCTTTGCCCCTACTGCCATTGTAGTCGCCATGATGATGGGCTTTGCCGTGGTGCCTTTCGCGCCAGGCATGATGATTATCGACGTCAATATAGGCCTGCTGTTCTTTCTTGGAATGACCTCATTAGCAGTTTACAGCGTGCTACTCGGTGGTCTTGCCTCAAATAATAAATATGCGCTGCTGGGTGGTTTGCGCTCGGCGGCTCAGATGGTGAGCTACGAAGTGTTTATGGGGCTGTCTCTGATGGGCGTGGTCATGATGAGCGGCAGTTTTAGTCTGGTGGATATTGTTGAGGCTCAGACTGATGTTTGGTTTTGTTTCTCACAGATTCTGGGGCTCATTGTTTTTGTTATCGCCGGTATAGCAGAGAGCCATCGCTTGCCGTTCGATTTGCCCGAGGCTGAGCATGAATTAACTGCGGGATTTCACACTGAATATGGCGGCATGAAATTCGCGATGTTTATGCTGGGGGAATATCTTGGATTGATGTTGATTTCCTGCATGATCGTAACATTATTTTTTGGTGGCTGGCATGGCCCTGCGCTAATCGGCCACTGGTTACCGCCACTGTTCTGGTTCGGTTTTAAAGTTTTCATCATTATTTGTTTTTTCGTACTTTTACGCGCTGCCATTCCTCGGCCTCGCTACGATCAGCTGATGTCGTTGGGGTGGAAGGTGATGTTGCCGATTACGTTAATTAATTTGGTGATCACTGGTGCGGTCTTATTGTGGATGGAGGGAGCTGCCTAATGTTGAGTGAACTGCGAACGATTTGGGAGGTACTCAAACATACCTTCACTAAGGCGGAGACGGTGCAGTATCCCGAGGAGATGCCCTATCTTTCTCCCCGTTATCGTGGGCGTATTGTGCTCACTCGAGATCCGGATGGTGAGGAACGTTGTGTGGCCTGTAATCTCTGTGCGGCGGTTTGTCCGGTGGACTGTATTGCCTTGCAAAAAGATACTCGGGAAGACGGCACCTGGTATCCAGAATTTTTCCGTATCAATTTCTCCCGCTGCATTATGTGCGGCATGTGTGAAGAGGCCTGTCCCACCTATGCGATTCAGCTGACGCCAGATTTTGAAATGTGTGAGTACGATCGCCAGAATATGGTGTATGAAAAAGAGCATTTATTAATTAATGGTGTGGGTAAGTATCCGGACTACAATTTTTATCGAGTGTCGGGAATGCAAACGGCGACTAAGGATAAAGGCGAGGCTCAAAATGAGGCTAGACCTATTGATACTAAGAGTCTGTTGCCATGATTATTTTAATGCTAGCTAGATTTCCGGTCGGAGCGATGGTTGCCGCCATGGGTTCTACTCCTTGCTCTATGACTCGCCGTAAATACGTCCCTGTAGGCTCTACGCCAGCATCCCTGCTGGCGACGGTCACAGAACAAGGAGCAGATCCCATGCCTGTCATGCCGATGCAATCTATACCCTTCGCATGGGTAGAGTCGGGGAGGTTTTATGCTTGAGATTACGCTTTTTTATGTTGCGGCGACGGTAGCCTTGGTGGCCACGGTGTTGGCGATGACTCGTACTAATGCTATTCATGCGTTGATCTATCTAATTGTTTCTCTGTTGGCGGTGGCGGTGATTTTCTTTTTGATCGGCGCGCCTTTTGCGGCGGCTCTGGAAATTGTTATCTATGCCGGCGCTATTATGGTGCTGTTTGTATTTGTGATCATGATGCTCAATCTGGGTGAGAAGGGTGACCAGCAGGAACGTCAGTGGTTATTGCCAAAAATTTGGGCGGGGCCTGCTCTATTGGCAGCGGTGCTATTTGCTGAATTACTCTATGTGATTTCTACGGTTGAGGGGCCGGTGTCAACGACGGCTGTCAGCGCAAAAGAGGTGGGTCTGGCACTGTTTGGGCCCTATGTCTTGGCAGTTGAGATTGCTTCGATGCTTCTATTGGCGGGTCTGGTGGGTTCGTTCCATCTTGGGCGTCGATATCTAGAGCGCGATGGTTTTGATGATAGGAGTGAAAAATAATGGATGGCCTGAACATTCCACTCAATCATATTCTCCTGGTGTCATCTCTTCTATTTGCTATTGGCATGATGGGTTTGATGATTCGTCGCAATATAATTTTTATCCTGATGTCTCTGGAAGTGATGCTGAATTCTGCGGCTCTTGCATTTGTTGCCGCGGGCGCTCACTGGGGGCAGCCGGATGGGCAAATTGTATTTATGTTGATTCTTACGGTTGCAGCTGCCGAAGTGGCAGTGGGGCTGGGTTTGGTGCTGCAGGTGCAGAAGCGATTTAAAACTCTAGATATGGACCATGCTAACAGGATGAGGGGTTAATAATGCGCGAGCTTATTTGGCTGATTCCACTTATCCCGCTACTTAGTTCAGTGACCTTAATGCTCGCTGGCAGTCGATTGCCGCGTCTTATGATCGGTATTGCTGGGGTAGGCTCGGTTGGCTTTGCGGCTCTATTAACATTGGGCACTGGCATTAATTTTATGGCTAACCCAGAGCCATTCCAGCTGACGCTCTGGACTTGGATGCAGGTGGGAAGTTTTGCACCTGGTGTCGCCTTTTATTTTGACGGCCTGACGCTGGTGATGATGTCGGTGATTACTGGGGTGGGTTTTTTAATTCATCTTTTTTCTACAGAATTTATGGAACGGGATGAGAGTTATGCCCGTTACTTTGCCTATTTGAATATGTTTGTGGCGGCCATGTTGGTGCTGGTGATGGCGGACAATTTACTGCTGCTCTATTTGGGTTGGGAAGGCGTAGGGGTCTGTAGCTATTTGTTGGTTGGTTTCTGGTACCAAAATAGCGCTAATGGTCAGGCGGCGCGCAAGGCGTTTATCGTGACACGCATTGGTGACACGGCCATGGCTCTGGGTCTATTTTTATTATTTACCGAGTTGGGTACCTTGGATATCCAGGCCATGGTCGGGATTGCTAATGAGACCTGGCAGGTCGGTGACAACGTTGCTCTGATTGCCTGTCTGTTATTACTTGCTGGTGCTGTGGGCAAGTCTGCTCAGTTACCACTGCATACCTGGTTGCCCGATGCGATGGCGGGGCCGACGCCGGTCAGTGCCTTGATTCATGCGGCCACTATGGTGACTGCGGGTGTGTACTTAATTGCTCGTACCCATGGGCTATTTTTATTGGCTCCCGAAGCGATGATGGCGGTGGCAGTTATTGGTATTGCGACCACATTGATGGCGGCCTTTACGGCGCTGATGCAGTCGGATATTAAACGGATTCTTGCCTACTCTACGATTAGTCAGATCGGTTATATGTTTTTGGCACTGGGCGTGGGTGCCTGGACTGCTGGTATCTTCCATCTTATGACCCATGCCTTTTTTAAAGCACTGTTATTTCTCGGTTCTGGCGCCATTATTCACTGTCTGCACCATGAGCATAATATTTTTAAAATGGGCGGTTTGCGCACCAGAATGCCGGTAACTTTTTGGAGCTTTATGATTGGCTCGGCGGCTCTAGCGGCACTGCCTATGACCAGTGGTTTCTTTAGTAAGGATCAAATTTTACTGCAGGCTTATCAGATGCCGGGTATGGGTCCTTGGTTATGGTTGGCTGGTTTGCTGGGTGCGCTACTGACGGCGGTGTACAGTTTCCGGCTGGTCTTTGTGGTGTTCTTTGGAGCGGCTAAGACAGAGCCAGATAAAGATACTGGCTGGCGCATGGCGCTGCCACTGACGGTGCTCTGTGGACTTTCGCTGATTGGCGGTTACTTTATTATTCCGGTGCAGGATGTATTCCCTGTGGGCAGTGGAGATCATCCCGCGCACTGGGTTGAATATGTCTCTATCTCTGTACCCCTATTTGGTGTGTTGCTGGCCTATCTTATTTTTCACACAGGTCAGCTTAAGGTAGATAGTTTAGTTAATTCAAGAATAGGGCAAACACTGCGTCAGTTTTGGTTGAGTGGCTGGGGTATTGATTGGCTCTATGACCGACTTTTTGTTCGCCCCTATTATGCGCTGTCGGGGATGCTTAAGTCGGAACCGGTAGATGCCATTTACGGATTAATAGTGGCTATTAATCAAACCTTTAATCACTGGCTCAGCGCAGCTCAAACTGGCCGAATGCGTTGGTACATTGTAAGCATGGTGTTTGGCTTAGTGGTGCTGCTCACACTTGCGTTACAGATCTCACCGGAGGTGCTCTGATGGTTATGGTTAACCTGATATTGATACTGCTGGTGGGTGGTGTGCTGGCTTTGCTGTCTGAGCGTGTCAATGAAAATATGCCGCGCAGAGTGGCACTGGCGGTGGTGCTGTTTGACCTAGTTTATTTTTTGATTCATCTATCGGGTATGCCGGAGCTGACTCAGCTACAGGCGCCATTACCCGATGATCCCAGTACCTGGTTGATGCACTTTAAGGCTGATTGGATTCCAGCTTTTGGTATTAGTATAGAGTTCGCGCTCGATGGGATTAGTATGCTCATGGTGCTGTTAACGCTTGTTCTGGGTGCGGTGGCGGTGAGCGCTTCATGGACTGATGTGATTGTTCGGCGTGGATTCTTTGAGGCCAACTTGCTGTGGACACTGGCTGGTGTGCTGGGGGTCTTTATGGCCCTGGATCTGTTTTTGTTTTTCCTGTTTTGGGAAGTTATGTTAATTCCCATGTATTTTATGATCGCTATCTGGGGTCACGAAAATCGTGGCTATGCGGCCATGAAGTTCTTTATCTTTACGCAGGCCAGCGGCCTGCTCATGTTGGTCTCTATACTGGCACTGGTTGCGGTTAATCAGAGTGCCACGGGGCAGTGGAGCTTTAGTTATTTCGATCTACTTAATACCCCCATGGCCGAGGCGACTGCTCACTGGTTAATGCTGGGGTTCTTTATTGCCTTTGTAGTGAAGTTACCCGTGTTTCCTTTTCATACTTGGTTGCCCGATGCTCACACCCAGGCGCCGACTGCGGGCAGTGTAATTCTGGCGGGTATCCTGTTGAAGACCGGTGCCTATGGTCTGATTCGTTTTGCTGTACCGCTGTTTCCTCAGGCGGCGATGGATTTCTCTTATGTGGCGATGGTGCTTGGCGCGGTTGGCGTAGTTTATGGCGCCGTGCTGGCCTTTGCTCAAACTGACTTTAAGCGCCTTATTGCCTATAGCAGTGTTAGCCATATGGGCTTTGTGCTGTTGGGGGTTTATGCCTGGAATGAGCTGGCGCTGCAGGGTGCAGTGATGCAAATGGTGGCTCATGGCTTTAGTACCGCGGCACTGTTTATGATTGCTGGTTCTTTACAGGAGCGGCTACATACCAGAGATATGCGCGAGATGGGCGGCCTGTGGCAACAGATGCCGCGTATGGGTGCAGTAGCTATGTTCTTTGTGGTGGCCTCATTGGGACTGCCCGGTCTGGGTAACTTTGTTGCCGAATTCCTGGTGCTGCTCGGTCTCTTTCAGGTTGATCCATGGCTTACTGCAGTGGCCGCTTTGGGACTTATTACAGGGGCGGCCTATTCGCTAATTCTAATGCAGCGCGCCTTTCAGGGAGAGCCAAACCCAAAGTTAGTGGATCAGGGGCTAATGGACTTTGGTCGTCGTGAAATGCTGACCATGGCCGTTATGATGCTGGCACTGATTGGGCTCGGTATTTATCCGCAGCCGATTTTGGATATTGCTCAGCCAGTGCTGCAAAGTTTGCTGGAGGTGACCCCATGAACGCACAATTAATGATGGCACTGATGCCCATTCTGGTGCTGTCCCTGACTGCTGTTGTACTGATGATACAGGCGTCAGTGAAACGGGATCAGTCGGTGGCCTGGGTGATTACGGCTCTGGGTTTGCTACTGGCACTCTGGGGTGCAGGTTACGCGCGAGGATTCACTCAGCCAGTGACGGTGTTACTAATGGTGGATGACTGGGGGCTATTTTTTACCACGTTGATTTTAGTAGCTGCGCTGGTGACTTTGATTCTGTCCAAGGATACTTTCTCCCCAGAGGGCGAGCGCAAAGAAGAATATTATCTACTGCTGGTGCTCAGCGTTTTAGGGGCAGTGGTATTGATACAGTCTAGCCATATGGTGTCTCTGCTGTTAGGTATGGAGCTGATGGGTGTGGCGCTCTATGCCATGATCGCCTTTCCAGAAAAGGGCCAGCGTCCTCTCGAAGCGGCCATTAAGTATTTAGTGTTGTCAGCCTGCGCCTCGGTGATATTGCTCTATGGTTTTGCATTGATCTATGCCGCAACCGGTGAATTGAGCTATGCAGGGATTGGGCTAAAAGCATCCATCGCCTATGCTCAAAATCCAATACTACTCATGGCAGGCACTGCCATGGTATTGGCCGGTATCGGCTTCAAATTGTCGGTAGTGCCTTTTCATATGTGGACGCCGGATGTCTATGAGGGCGCGCCCACCCCGGTGACTGGATTTCTAGCCACGGTTTCAAAAGGTGCAGTCTTTGTTGCTTTAAGCCGATTCTTTGTGGAGGGGCAGCTTTATGAGTACCAGTCGTTAATGACGGCGCTGGCGGCGGTTGCCATTGCCTCTATGCTTATAGGTAACTGGTTGGCCCTACGCCAGGAAAACATTAAGCGTCTGCTGGCCTATTCTTCTATTGCTCATTTTGGTTATCTGCTTGTGGTGTTGATTGCGCTCTCTTATAGCGGCGCCGAAGCGGGTTTGATCCGTGAGTCAATTACGTTCTATTTGGCGGCCTATATCCTGACGACATTGGCAGCCTTTGCAGTGGTTGCTAGTATCGCAGGTGAAGATGAAAGGAAAAACCATATCGCCTCATTTGACGGCCTATTCTGGCGTAGGCCTATCCAAGCATTTAGCTTAACGGTCGCCATGCTTTCTTTTGCAGGTATTCCACTGACGGCTGGCTTTATCGGAAAATTCTATATCATTAGTGTGGGTATTCAGTCTCAGCTATGGTGGCTGATCACGGCATTGGTAATAGGTAGTGCGATTGGGATTTATTATTACCTGCGCATTATTTTTGCCATGACTATGTCTTCTGGTATGTCTTCTGGCATGTCTGTTAATGATGAGGGTGAAGACCAGAAAAATGTCGCGCAAGATGTCGTAGTATCCTCACAGGATGTTTTGGCTATGCTATTACTAACAATGGTGTTGTTGCTTGGCACTTGGCCGCAACCGTTTATTGAATTTGCGGGTCGGCTCTAGACTCAATTCAGATAATGATTTATCAGAAAATAGAAATAGTAATTAAAAAAACAACAGGAGTACCCTATGTTACGTTCAGTTGATCTAAGTGATTACATGCTCCATGATCCGGTGAAAATTTCACCTGAAGATGAGGTATTTACAGCTATCTCCCTTATTCAAGATAACAAAGTATCTGGCGTCTGTGTTGTAGATAGCCAAGATATGTTGGTTGGGGTGCTGTCAGAATTGGACTGTCTGCGAGCAATTCTGGGTGCCACCTACAACGAGAACGGCTATGTGGGTAAGGCCAGTGAATATATGAGTAGAGATGTTGATTTTTGCGATATTCATGCCGATCTTGTAGATGTGGCAACCGACATGTTGGCTAAGGGGCATCGTCGCCGACCAGTGCTTGATCATGGTAAGTTGGTGGGGCAGATTACCTGTCGTCAGCTACTGAGTGTGGTGAGCCATTTTAACGAGACTGCTGCGAAGGCTACTTAACGCACAGGCTACTTAACTCAAAGGCTACTAAATTTAACAACGGCGAAGGTTTTTTACTAGAGCTAAGGCTTTCAAATCTAGCCAGCGCTAAGGCTTTCAAATCTAACTAACGCTAAGGTCTCTTAACCTGACGATCACTGTCCAGCTGATATAAATAATCCACTCGGCTGGGCATTTCTTCCAAGCAATGTTCAGTAATACGCTGATAGTGCTGAATAAACCGCAGTATCTCAGCATCATTC
>CAJJAS010000184.1 GCA_905182245.1 gamma proteobacterium HTCC2207
CTTAACTGCTTTTTTGGCAACTGCTTTCTTCGCAGGCTTCTTAGCAACGGCTTTCTTTGCAATTTTCTTAGCTACTGCTTTCTTTGCAACTTTTTTAGCCGCTGGCTTCTTCGCAGCAGGCGCTTTAGCAACTTTAGCTACAGCTTTCTTCTTAGCTGTTTTTTTAGCTTTAGGCTTTGCGTTTGCTTTAGCAGCTTCGGCTTTTGCTTTGGCAGCTGCTTTTTTCTCAGCAGATTTAATTTTAGCGGCGAGCTTCTTTGCAGCAGCCTTAACTTTCTTAGCATTCTTAGCAGCACGAACCTTAGTCCAACGCTGTTCAAACTTCTTAACAGCAGCAGCTAGGTCAGAGGTTACTTTCGCTTGCAGCTTAGATTCTAAATCTACCAGACCGGCTTTAGCTGTCGCTTCTGCAGCGGCTAGAGAATCAGCAACCTGTGCTAAACGTAAAACGCTCTTAGCAGCCTTTACATCATTCTGCATAGTCTTGAACTTGGCGTTAGTCGTTTTAAAATCTTTACGAGCAGCAATTAGTGCTCTTTTTGTTGCCGGTGAGGCTTTAGCTGCTAATTTTGCTTTTGCGCCTGCAATCTTTGTGCGAGTCGAAGCTAACTTTGTCGCCTGGGTAGTCAGCTTAGCTTGTACTGCAGTGACTTTTACGCCAGCTTTTTGTGCTGCAGTGATTTTAACGACTTTCTTGGCTGGTGCTTTAGATGCAATTTTTTTCTTGGCTGGTTTTTTCACATTAACTCTCCGTGGACTCGCTAATTTTAAGGCTTATAAAAGATGAATTTAATTTAGCTAACTATTCAGGTGAGAATTTTAATCGCCAGCCAATTACTTTAGCAACCTTTTAGACGCAATAACCCCTAAAAAAGCGCTTTTAACGCACTTTTAGGGGTTATTTTTTGATTTTTTAAGTTTTTTGTTAAGGAATAACAAAATTTAAAAAGAGAAACTTACTCGCCGAGTGCAGCAACTATTCGCGATTGCACATCATTTAATTGACCTAAGCCATCAATCGACGCAAACACAGGTGCAGTTTTTCCTGATGTTGAAAGATCGGTATAAAACTTTACCAACGGCATAGTTTGCTCATGATAAACATTTAGACGGTTGCGTACTGTCGCTTCTTGATCATCAACACGCTGTACTAACGCCTCACCCGTATCGTCGTCAAGACCGGCAACTTTCGGCGGATTGTGTTGCACATGATATATGCGTCCAGAACCTTCATGAACACGACGACCACTTAGGCGAGAGACAATTTCTTCGTCAGCGACAGAGATTTCAATAACACATTCAATATCAATACCGGCATCAACCAAGGCTTCTGCCTGAGGAATAGTGCGAGGAAAACCATCGAATAAAAATCCGTTATCGCAATCTGACTGCTGAATGCGCTCTTTTACCAACGCAATAATTAAATCGTCAGATACCAAACCGCCAGAGTCCATCACACCTTTAACCTGCACGCCTAATTCACTGCCAGCTTTTACTGCGGCACGCAACATATCGCCCGTAGAGATCTGCGGTACAGCATATTTTTGGGTAATAAATTGCGCCTGAGTGCCTTTGCCTGCACCAGGGGGTCCTAGTAAAATCAGTCTCATTAAACCTATTCCTTCAATAAATTCATTGTGGGAGTTGATGGCAGGTTAACGGGGAATTTTGGTAAAAACCCCTGTAACCACCAACCCTAAAATGGCCGGTCACCATACAGGTTTTGGAAATACCAGACAAGCCTAGCCAGGCTCAGCCTAGGGCCGTTAAACGTATAGCTATCATTTCATAAAGTTATTCGGTGGCCTCATTGGATGCCCTTAAACACTGGCCTTATTCCTGAGCCTTTACCCGCGACCATAGCGACTCCATCTCAGCCGCTGTCATGGTAGAGAATGTTTCACCCGCTGCCAGTAACTCCATGGCTTCAAAACGGCGCTTAAACTTATTACTTGAAAGGCGCATGGCCTTTTCAGGATCTATCGACAGGTGCCGGGCAAGGTTGACACAGCTAAACAGCAGATCACCCATTTCGTCTTCCATCGCCAACCTATCGCCCTTAGCTATTTCTACTTCTAGCTCAGCGATCTCTTCTTTTACTTTTGCTAAAACATCTTTGGGGTTGGTCCAGTCAAAACCAACCGAGGCGGCGCGTTTTTGTAATTTGTAGGCACGACTCAAGGATGGCAGCGCCATGGGAATATCTGCAAGCGTTCCATCCTCACCTTTATCTACCCGTTCCTGCTGTTTAATCGCTTCCCACTTCTTATTAATAGCCTTGGTATCAAAAACTGCATTGGCAGATCGCACTGACTGCAATGTGCCATCGGGAAATACATGGGGATGTCGTCTAACCAACTTGTCGGTGATGCCGTTAACCACTTTATCCCAGTCGAAAAGCCCATCTTCGGCGCCCAACTGGGTATAAAAAATAATCTGGAAGAGTAAGTCTCCTAACTCCTCACTGAGATGCTCAAGATCACCCCGCTCAATGGCATCGATAACCTCGTAGACTTCTTCAACCGTATGGGGAGCGATGGTTTTATAGTTTTGTTTGATATCCCAGGGACAGCCGGTTTGTGGATCACGCAGGCGTGACATCAGATAGCGCAGGTCATCAATACTGTAATTGCTCATTAACGATAAACACCCGAGGATAGATAACGATCGCCGCGATCACAGATCACAGCAACAATAGTCGCATTTTCAACCTGCTCACTAAGTTTAAGGGCCGCGGCAACAGAACCACCGGCGGAAACTCCACAGAAAATACCCTCTTCTCGCGCCAAACGGCGCATGGCATTCTCTGCATCTACCTGAGAGATATCCATAAGCTGATCCACCTTGGCTGCATCAAAGATTCCAGGCATATAGGCTGCAGGCCAGCGACGGATTCCAGGAATCGACGCGCCATCTTCTGGTTGCAAGCCAACAATTTGAATATTTGGATTCTGAGTTTTTAGAAATGCTGAGGTGCCCATAATAGTCCCAGTCGTACCCATGGAACTCACAAAATGGGTCACAGTGCCCTGAGTATCACGCCAGATTTCCGGGCCCGTACCTTCAAAATGAGACAGTGGATTATCTGGATTATTAAACTGATCCAGCACAGTGCCCTGACCCTGCTGCTGCATTTTTTGCGCCAGGTCCCGAGCCCCTTCCATACCGTCGCTCTGACTGACTTCGATAAGTTCGGCACCATAGGCTGTCATGGCCCATTTGCGCTCATCTGTGGCGTTGTCAGGCATGATCAAGGTCATCTTATAGCCTTTCATGGCGGCGACCATTGCCAAGGCGATTCCAGTATTGCCGCTGGTGGCCTCGATAAGACGGTCGCCGGGCTTAATGTCGCCCCGTGCCTCGGCTTTGGAGATCATGCTTAGGGCTGGGCGATCTTTAACACTGCCCGCTGGATTATCACCCTCGAGCTTGCCCAAGATGGTATTGCTAGTATTGCCGGGCATACGCTGAAAACGCACTAGGCGAGTATTGCCAATGCACTGATCAATTGTTGGGTAATCCATACTGGGGCCTTTTATAACGTGTAAATCAAGAAGGTTATTGTGCCTTAAGCCTCGGTTCAACGCCTCTTTGACTCGGCTATATCAAATAACTTTTTTATCTAAGTGTTTTTACTTACGACTTTTACAAAGAGGACGAAATTAACAAAGAATGGCATAGGCAACGGCGTAATGACGCTCGTCGGCAATACTGAGTAACATCTGGGTTGCCCCGCGGTTTTTCATTACTTCAGCAGCACCGGCAGATAGCTCAACCGCTGGCGCACCTCGCTCGTCATTAACAACATTCATATCTTGAAAGCTAACCCCATGACCAATACCCGTACCCAATGCTTTGGCCACGGCTTCTTTGGCGGCGAATCGCTTGGCTAAAAATGCTGCACTATGATTGAGGCGGACAAATTCAGCTTGCTCGGCAGGGGTTAAAACGCGCTGCATAAATTTATCGCCCGGTCGCGCAAGTACTTTCGTAATGCGCTCAATCTCGACGATATCTGTTCCGATTCCCATGACCATTAGCTGCTCGGCTCCTGTTTAGGCGCTACCGACATCAGATGCTGCCGATAAAGTTCACGGCTGTGCAGTTGCCTGCCACCGAGATAAAAGTTTATTACGCTACGTAAAAGTTGCTTGGCGGTTTTCATTACCGAGCGCTGACTAAAATCACCCTGGGTGAGGGCCATAATATCTGCACCGCGATAGGATCCGGGCTGTTCCTTGCGCTGATTAACAGCCTCGATAAGCCCCTGTTCGGGAACATATTGGTAGAGTTTGTCCGGTAATAGCGCTGCACCATTTTTCGCCTCACAGTCCAATACTAGCCCATAACCCAACTCATCGAGCAATGTCATTTCTAACTGCCTTAACATTAGCTCATCGGGACCGGTGCCCGCCAACTGCACCATAAATTCGGCGTATTTTTGATAGAGGTGTTCGTGGGGATCATGTTCATGGAGCAGGCGATAGAGTAATTCATTGACATAGAGGCCAGTGAACAGGCATTCCTGCTGTAAAAAGGTATGGGCCTGAATGGCATCTGCACTGGTAAGGCTTTTTAATTCGCCCCGCCCCTGCCAACTAAATTGATGCTCGGTATAGGGGAAGATAGCGCGACTGATGCCGCGCTTGTTGGGTTTACGAAAACCCTTGGCCACGCAGCGGATGCGGCCATGGTTTTGACTAAAAAGGTCTACCAGCAGGCTGGTTTCCCGGTAGGGTGTGGCGTGCAGTAAAAAGCCTGCTTCAGCGTCGACCCTCACCGCTTATCAGTCGTCCATGTAACCAAGGCTACGCAGTGCTCGCTCGTCATCTGACCAGCCACTGCGAACCTTGACCCAGGTTCTAAGCATTACTTTACAATCCAGTAGGCTCTCGATATCTGCACGAGCCTGTTCGCCAATCTTTTTAATGCGATCGCCATTGGTGCCAATAATTATTTTCTTCTGACCATCCCGCTCAACCAGGATTAACGCACTGATATGGGTGACTTTCTTTTCAGCACGGAATTCTTCAATCTCTACGGTGACCTGATAGGGAACTTCCGCACCCAGCTGCCGCATGATTTTTTCACGAACAATCTCCGCGGCCAAAAAGCGTTCGCTACGATCAGTAATTTGATCTTCGGGGAATACATGCATGCGCTCTGGCATATAAGCTCTAATCTTGTCTTGCAGCTGATCCAGATTAGTATTTTTCAAAGCCGAAAGCGGAATAAAGTCAGCGGCATTCACCTTTGTTTCTAAAAACTTAAGATGGGGTAAAAGAGCCTCTTTATCGTCGATCATATCGACTTTGTTAACAGCAACAATCACTGGAACTTTGCTATTAGAGAGATACTTGGCGACATATTCATCCGCTTCACTCCACTCAAACCGATCCACCACAAATATAAGCACATCAACATCGGAAATAACCGAGGCGGCAGAGCGATTCATTACCCGGTTAATCGCTCGCTCTTGATTGGTGTGGATACCTGGGGTGTCCACAAAAATCATCTGCAAGTCATCTTCGGTCTTGATACCCAGCAACGTATGTCTGGTGGTCTGAGGCTTACGTGAGGTAATGCACAGCTTTTGGCCGAGAATATGATTGAGCAATGTGGATTTACCCACATTTGGGCGGCCAACAATGGCGACATAGCCGCAGCGAGGTTCGGTCAAGAGGACAACTCCAATTCAGTAATTAATTGCTCCGCTACCATTTGCTCTGCCTTGCGGCGGCTACTGGCAGTGGCGCTCATTTCTTTTTCTACGGCGGCAATCTTACAGCTCACAGTAAACAGCCTACTATGAGCTTCGCCACCTGTATCGACTAGTTTGTAGTCAGGAACCGGCTTACCGCGCTGCTGCAACCATTCCTGCAAACTGGTCTTGGGATCCTTGATGGGCTGCACTTCTAATGCCTCGGCCAACAAGTCTTTAAACCAGAGCA
>CAJJAS010000185.1 GCA_905182245.1 gamma proteobacterium HTCC2207
CAGGATGAAAAATTGGCCACACATGGGGCACATTATCCCATCGCTGCAAGATGGCATTAGTGCCCGCTTCCACCGCTTTATTCACATAACGACGACCGTCATCACGTAAAATTTCACATTCGCTGCACTGCACCAGAATCGGTGGCAACCCAGAGAGGTCGGCTAATAGTGGCGAGATCACAGGATTCGATGCACCGCGACCGCCCATAACACGCGCACCTAGACCCAGCAAAAATCCAGGCAACCAACTAACACGTTTAGCCAGCGGCTTAAGCATTACATCGGTTTCGAGATTACTTCTAATACTCGGGCTGGTAAAACGACCATCAGTAATAGGTGAAAGTGCCAGGGCTGCATTTGGCGCCGGACGTTGGTTATCCCGTATCCAGTTAAGCAGCGACAACGTTAGGTTACCGCCTGCTGAATCACCCGCCACAAAGACGGCGGTTGGGGCTAAACTATCTGGGCCCTCAGGGCCATTCTTAAGCATCCAGTCATAGCTGCTGCGGCAGTCTTCCACGCAGGCCATACGACTGTTCTCTGGGGTTAATCGATAGTCGATCGACAGCACCGCACTGTTAGTGATTTCGGAAAGTTTGCTAGTGAGAACACGATGGCTTTTGGGGCTGCCGGCAAAAAAAGCGCCTCCATGAATATATAAAAAACGTCGACTGCTATCGACACCGGGTGCTGTAACCCATTCTGCGTTTACACCGCCTGCATCCACAGGGGTAAAATCGCTGATAGTTTTAGCACCGGCGAAAAACTCATCCATGGTCACACGCATGGTTAATACGCGCTCTTTCCAGGGCAGGTTTTCATGCTGGCCTGCTCTGGCTTTAAGCCGCGCATTAATAGCGGCAATCGCCTTGGCAGAGGCCTGCTTAGCTTTATCGTCCGCCGGGCTAAACAGCTGGCCCGGGGGAAGATCATACTGACTTAAGGTATCTCGGGTTAGCCAATAAACGCCAACCGAAACACCGGCGAGCAGCGACATTCCTGCCGCTGCAACGCTTATACTCACGCAGAATACGCCAGTTGGTTAAACTTTTTCTGATGGAAATCGCCATCGCCAAAGCTCACATTAATCATCATAAGACGCTTAACATAATGGCCAACATTCAGTTCGTCGGTCATACCAATACCACCGTGAATCTGAATCGCTTCTTCACCCACCAGTCGCCCATAACGAGCAACGGTCGCTTTAAGCGCATGGACTGATTTCGACAACGCTTCACGATCATCTTCACCGGCTTGGCAAAGACCACGATAGAGCATCGACTTAGTCTGCTCGCAGGCCATAAAGGTATCTACCATACGGTGCTGCAGAGCCTGGAAAGAACTAATCGGCGTATCAAACTGCTGACGAACCTTGGTGTATTCAACGGTAAGAGTATTCAGTGTTGCCATAATACCTAGCGCCTCAGCACTAAGGGCCATAAGAATCTGTGGCATTACCTGATCAATCAACGCCATGCCCTCACCCGCCGCATTAAGAAGCTGGCTCTCGGTGACCACAACATCTTTAAACGTAACTGTCGCGGCACTTAGGCCATCCATCATTTTGTAGCTTTTAACATCAACGCCCGCAGTGGTAGCATCGACTAAAAACAGGCTTACGCCGTCTCGATCAAACTGCCCGCCGCTAGTACGTGCGCTAACCACAAACTTGTTAGCCGTGCCGCCATTGGCAACAACGGTCTTTTCACCGTTGATGGTGTAACCGCCATCAGCAGCAACGGCAGTGGTCGCCACATCGCTAAGCTCATAACGAGACTGGGCTTCAACACAGGCAAAAGAGCCCATGCAGCTACCGTCGATAACGGTTGGAATCACTTCTTCTTTAAGGGCACTGTTATCTGACGCAGACAGCAGGCCACCAAACACAACAACAGTCGAGGCATAGGGTTCAACAACAATACCCTTACCCAACTCTTCCATCACTGCGGCTATATCTTCAACGCTGCCACCAAAACCGCCGTACTCTTCAGCGAAAGGCACAGACAACCAACCCAACTCGGCAAACATAGTCCAGAATTTACGGCTAATGCCCTCTTCTGAATCGATAATGCTGCGTCTAGTATCAAAGTCGTACTCATCTCGCACAAAGCGCGAAACGCTGTCTTTGATCATGGTTTGTTCTTCGGTAAAATCAAAATTCATCTGTTGTTACTCCTCAATCTTTTAAAGGCTCAACCCGGGGGGAGCCGCGTAGCTCTAGAACCTATTAAAGCACTAGAACCAATAGCTATCGAATCGCTTAAAGCCCCAGAACCGCTTTCGCAATTACATTGCGCTGCACTTCATTAGAACCACCATAGATAGTTGCCGCACGACCGTACATATACTTGCCACGGGCTTCGAACGCAAAATCATGTCCAAGCTGCTCAGCGTTTAGATCATGGGGCAATGCACCACCGTAATCGGCCGCTAGCTGAAGTTGTAACTCTTGAATCGCCTGAGTGATTTCAGTGCCTTTAATCTTTAATAGCGAAGACTCAGGACCAGGCATACCGCCAGCAGCCATAGAGGCAAACACGCGTAGCTCGGTGTACTCCAGGGCCATCAGTTCCATTTCAATATCGGAAAGACGCATCTGAAAGACAGGGTCATTAATCA
>CAJJAS010000186.1 GCA_905182245.1 gamma proteobacterium HTCC2207
CAGGCCAAAACAGAGCGTTTATCGCCGGAATCTCTGGCAGAGGGGTCACAGGCACGGCTGTGTATGTCAGCCGCAACGGTCAGCTGGGAATAATGTCTTCCTCAAAACGCTTTAAAAAAGACATTCGCTCTGTAGATATCGCCAATAAGAATATTCTCGATTTACGCCCAGTGAGCTTCCGCTATAAAGCAGCCGACGATCAGGGTGAGCATCCCCTTCAATACGGTTTGATTGCCGAGGAAGTGGCTACCATTTTCCCCGACCTAGTGCAGTACGATGAAAATGGCAAGGCCGTGACTGTTTACTATCATTTACTGACTCCCCTGCTATTGGCTGCCCTACAGCAAGAGCATAAGAACGCTGAAAAACAGCTTCTTACGGTTAGCCTGTTACGCAAGCAGAATGAGATATTTAGAGCAGAGCTACTCTCTGTTCGCAACCAAATGCGGCGTCAGGCTGCGCAGATTGCATCGATTAATAACAGGCGTAACAGCGCACAGGTCGATACTAGTCTTAGCAGTAACTACTAGGTATCTTTTTGACGTGATCAGAAGTCAGATTAGATATAGGCGTTTAGAAATATGAACAGGGCCTAGCCACTAACAGCAAGTGGTTAGGCCCTTGTGTTTTTTAAGCAGATTTAAAACTCATCATACGGCCGAGACTGACCATGGCCTGTTCGCCAATCGACTGATCAACAAAAACCTCATTGCTGCCCTCTTCCAGACAGGCCAGTAAATTTTCCAAGCTATTCATGCCCATCCAGGGACAGTTTGCACAGCTGCGACAGGTCGCACCATTACCACCAGTGGGCGCAATCAATAGCTGCTTATCGGGCACTGCCTGCTGCATCTTGTAAAAGATGCCCTGATCGGTCGCCACTATTAACTGTTGCTGAGGTAGATTGGCTGCGGCGGCAATGAGCTGTGACGTTGAACCCACGCAGTCTGCAATGTCGACCACTGATTCAGGGGACTCGGGATGAACCAACACAGCGGCCTCCGGGTAGACCTTCTTCAGATCTAGAATACCCTTGGCTTTAAATTCTTCGTGAACAATACAGCTGCCATCCCACATCAACATGTCGGCGCCGGTGTTCTTCTGTACATAGGCACCCAGATACTTATCCGGTGCCCAGAGTATTTTCTCGCCTAGGCTATCGAGGTAATCCACAACCTCTAGAGCAATACTTGAGGTTACAACCCAGTCTGCTCGGGCTTTAACCGCGGCAGAGGTGTTGGCATACACCACGACAGTACGATCTGGATGCTGATCACAGAATGCCGCAAACTCATCTGCAGGGCAGCCTATATCCAGAGAACAGGTTGCTTCTAAGGTAGGCATTAGCACACGTTTATCGGGGGTGAGAATTTTAGCTGTCTCACCCATAAACTTAACGCCCGCAACCACGAGGGTCTGAGCTGAGTGGTTGTTACCGAAGCGCGCCATTTCCAGGCTGTCGGAGACAGTGCCTCCAGTTTCTTCAGCCAGGGCCTGTATCAGGGGGTCGGTATAATAATGGGCAATAATTACCGCATTTTTGGCGATCAACTGCGCCTTGATCTGGGCCTGAAGCTCGGCAGTGCGCTCGGCACTTAATGCAGATTCAACTGGAACCTGATTGAGGTAGCGTTCGACCACCTCGCGCTGGCTTTGGTTTTCTACTACCTGAATAGCGTTCTGAGCGTCAGACATAGTGAGTAATTCTCGGGGCTAATTTTACGGCTCGCTTACAGCAAGGTTACCGCACAGTTACAGCCAAGTTAAAAGCAAGATTAAAACGTCGACAACCAGTTAACAACCGCGACTAAAATTACAGCCAGTACGGCAACCACTGCAATTGCATCTGCGGTTGAATCGCCATCGGTATTTACTTCAATTTTTTTGCCCATT
>CAJJAS010000187.1 GCA_905182245.1 gamma proteobacterium HTCC2207
TGCCTACCTAACCCAACAGGCCGGCGGCGTTATTACCGATGGCATCAAGTGGAATTGCACCAAATTTTTAGTCGACCGTGAAGGCAACGTGATTAAACGATTTGGCAGCATCAGCAAACCTGCAGACATCGCCAAAGATATTGAAGAGCTGCTTTAGCCGCGAGCTGTTTATTAGCTGCCGAGCATTCTACTAATGCCGAGTTCTCTACTAGAGCACTCGGCAACAGCCTTCCTTTTAATTTGAGCCTTACTTAGACTTAAGTGCCGCAAAGTAAGCCTTCGCTGCCACATTCACTTTCGGTGCCAGATACAGCGCCGAAATCATGGTCGGTATTGCCATGGTGGCATAGGACGCCAGAATCAAACCATTGACGATATCCATAGAGACCACCGCACCCACAACCAGCAGGCCGAGGTAGATGGGCGAATAATAGTATTGGCGTTCAACCCCAATCAAGAAGCCCATGCACTTAACACCATAGAACCACATGGTAACCATGGTGCTGAAACTCAACATGCCCACCATAATCAATAATAGGTAGATACCCGTCACTGGGAATACCTGCTCAATTGCGCGAGCGGTCATGGTGACACCCTCAAGACCAGAATCATTGTCCCAGACACCGGTTAGCAAAATAATCAGCGCGGTACAGGTACAGACCACCAAGGTATCGATAACCGGCCCAACCATCGCCACAATACCCTCTCTAATCGGCTCGACTGTTTTAGCTGCACCATGGGCCAGAGATTCGGTACCAATGCCCGCTTCATTACTAAAGGCGCCTCGGCGTACACCAATTAAAATAACCGCACCGATAGAGCCACCTGCAGCGGCTTCACCGGTAAATGCGTCGCTGACAATCAGCCATAACATGGCCGGAATTTCTGAGGCATAGGTGTACAGCACCGTGGCTGTCATCATTAAATACATGACTACCATGGTAGGTACCAATCTTACGGTCAGGCGTCCGATACGCTGAATTCGACCCGCCACGACCATAGCCACCATCACAGCTACAATGGAACTAGACACCAGATCAAAGGTGAAATGCTCCTCAGGGGTTGCCCAGCCAGCGGGAATAGCCACCACGTCTCTAAGCAATTGAATAAATTGATTGGCCTGAAAAAGCGGCAGCGCGCCTACCAGACAAGCCACAGCAAATACGGCCGCCAGTGGATACCAGCGCTGGCCCATTCCCTGAGTAATCACATACATAGGGCCGCCATTGACCACACCATCTGCATCTGTCTTACGATACATAACCGAAAGTGAGGCCGTATAAAATTTGGTGGCTACACCAACGATCGCAGTGACCCACATCCAGAACACAGCACCAGGACCACCAATGCTAATGGCAATAGCCACACCGGCAATATTGCCCAGGCCAATAGTGCCAGAGAGCGCAGTGGCTAACGCCTGAGAATGGGGGATAAAACCCGGATCATTGGGGTCGCTGTATTTGCCCCGCAGTAAATCAATCGCATGGCCGAAATACCGGTAGGGCTGAAAGCGGGAATAAAACATAAAGAACACACCCCCACCAACCAGCAAGATCACCAGCGGCGTGCTCCACATCATGTCTGCCCAGGCATTAAAGAAGTCTTCGAGTTGCTGTAATGAAATCATGAGAGGTTTATTCTTATTATTTTAGGGGTTAAACAATTTTCAATCTTTGGGCTTCACGTATAAAACCAAACTGTGGCCCACTAGCTGATAGCCATTTTGGGTGGCAATTCGCTCTTGGATTTTTTCAATCTCAGCATCGTGAAATTCGATCACAGCGCCTGTCTCTGTGCAGACCATATGATCATGGTGCTCGCCGCGATCAAGCTCATAAACGGCGGGGCCGTTATCAAAATTGTGTCGCTCGATAAGGCCAGCGGCCTCAAACTGAGTTAGCACTCGGTAGACGGTTGCTATACCCACATCTTCCGCCGCATCACGCAGCGCCTGATAGATATCCTCTGCAGTCATATGCCGGTCAGCGCAGGTCTCAAGGATCTGTAAAATCTTGATTCTGGGTAATGTGACCTTTAGGCCTACTTTTTTTAGCTCCTGGTCTTCTGGAGTCATAGTTACCTCTTCTCTATGGGATGTGCTTTAGGTATTATCACCGTTTGCGGAACCAACTGGAAGCCATCAATGCGAATAGTTCTTACCTTACTGATTAGTTTTACACTACTTACCACTGGCTGCAGCTGGGTCAAATTTCCTAGCGTGCACAAAGTTGAGATCAAGCAGGGTAATATTGTTGATCAAGAAATGATTGATAAGCTGCTCCCGGGCATGACCAAGTCGCAGGTTCAGTTTGTACTGGGAACACCGTTGATCGCAGATACCTTCGATCAGCAGCGCTGGGATTATTACTATAGCCGCCTGTCGCCAGAGAGTGTCACCACCGAAGAACGCGTAACCATTTACTTTGATGCCGAGGGCAATCTTGAACGCATGACTGGGGACTACTTACCTACTGCGGCCATCCCTGAAGAGCGCTGAAACGCCCCCAAAATCTGGATAGTGACGTTTAAGAATACTAAAAAGCAGGCCTAAGCCTGCTTTTTTTTGTGCTCGAATTTTGAGCGTATGATTAGGGCTTCCTTAAGCTTCTTTTCTAGGCTTCTTTTTTTGCCTTCGCCTCTTCCGCACGGCGGCGCCTGACTTCTTTGGGATCCGCAATAAGAGGCCGATAAATTTCAATACGATCTCTCTCACGCATCTTATAGGCCGCCGGTTCATCTAAGCCTTTTGTGCCTAAAACCTGAGAAAATATGCCCATCTTGTCGCTATTTACATCGATCTGCGGATATGTCGTCAATATCCCGGACTGCTCTACCGTCTCTAAGGCTGTTGTTCCTACAGGCACGGACAGTGATAACAATGTCTGCTTTTCCGGCAGCGCATAGGCCACCTCAACGGTAATCATACTGCTCTTAGTTTCAGTGCTACTAGCTTCAATAGTGCTAGTCTCAACAGTGCTATCGGCCATCATGACCCTCCATAAAAACTTTGTCAGCGCGCTGGCACAGAGAGTCGACTAAATTATTAGCCACCCCTGAAAACAGATTAGAGGCCGCCAGACCCAAGCCTCTATTCTTAAACTCAAATTCCAAATCCAAAGATACCTTAGAGGCTTCCTCGGTTAATGCTGTAAAGGTCCAGACCCCAAGAAAGGTTTTAAACGGGCCATCCTCCAGCGTCATCTCTATACTGCCGACCCCATCAGCATTAGCTTCATGCAAATTATTTCTAGTCATCAAACTAAGTTTCACCCCCGCCTTCTTAAGATCGAGGCGAGCCAGCATAGTGCTGTCGCTGTGCTCAAATACTTCAACGCCATGACAGCCATCCATAAACTCTGGATAGCTCGATACATCATTGACCAATGAGTACATAGCCTTGGCCGGATGCATTACCAGCGCTGAACGCTTAATTGTCGTCACAGCAAATCCTAGGAGAAAAATTTATCGACAATGCCCATCACAAACACCGCACTGATCGCCACAGGTGCAATATATCGCAATGTGACTTGCCACAGTTTCATTACCCTGGGTGATGTACCCGCCATCTGGGCATCAATCAATTCCTTTTTCATCGCATAGCCAACAAACAGAGCGATCAAAAGACCCGACAGGGGCAACATAATATTGGCCGTTAAGAAGTCGAGGAAGTCGAAAATGGTAAAGCCAGCCAACTTTATATGAGACCAGACATTAAATGACAGCACAGAACCCAGACCCAGTAGCCAGGCAAAGCCAGCCAGCAGCAGATTGGCCTGTACACGCCCCATGTTCTTTGCCTCTATCAACCAGGCAACACAGGGTTCCAACAGAGAAATAGCCGAACTCCAGGCCGCAATAGACACCAGAACAAAAAATGCCGAGCCAATTAACAAGCCACCGGGCATACCGCCGAACGCGATGGGCAGGCTGATAAACATCAGTCCGGGGCCGGCACTGGGTTCGATTCCTGGGGTGGCAAAAACAATCGAGAAAATAATCAATCCAGAGACAATCGCAACCAGGCTATCAAAAAATGCCACGATCAAAATGGTTTTACCTATATTTGCGTTCTGGGGCATATAGGCGCCGTACGCCATAATCGCACCCATACCAATACTCAGGGTAAAGAATGCCTGGCCCATGGCTTCAAGCACGCCCCGCCAAGTCAGCAATTCAACATTAAAGTTAAACAGGAAATTCCACGCTGCGGCAAAATCTCCCTTAAAAAAACTAAAGCCCAGCAGTAGCAGCAACATAATAAACAGCAATGGCATGAGTATTTCTACCGCGACACCCAGCCCTTTCTTCACGCCCCCCACCACTACACCGATACAAAGCAGCATGAATACTGATTGCCAGAAAATTAGGCGACTGGGATCTGCCAGCAAGTTGCCAAATATTGCACCTGCGGTATCACCATTAATGCCAACTAACTCGCCAGAGGCCGCTTCAAAAATATAAGCCAGTGCCCAGCCAGCAATCACTGCGTAAAACGACAGGATTAACATACCCGCCGCAACACCTACCCAGCCAACATGGCGCCAACGGGAATGAGCACCGCTTTCGTTAACCACATCGCGCATAGAGTTGACCGGGCTTTGACGGCCCTGTCGGCCAATCAATACCTCAGCCATCATGACCGGTACACCGATTAGCAAAATGCAGCCCAGGTAGACCAAAACAAAGGCACCACCGCCATTGCTACCTGCCACATAGGGAAACTTCCACATATTACCCAGGCCAACAGCTGACCCCGTCGCGGCCATAATAAAGGTCCATCGACTGGCCCAGGCCCCGTGCATTCCTTTTTGTTGTATTGCCACAAGTGCTCTCCGTTTTTGATGGCCAAATTGTACCCATAACCCCTATTGAATACAGTATCTAATTAAGGTTGGTAATATTTCATGACAATCGCCGTGGCCAACGTATAATCGCGGCCTATGACTAAAAAGAAACCCAAACAGCAATCCAGCACCATCGCCTTAAATAAAAAGGTGAAGCGTGATTATTTCCTCGAAGAAAAATTTGAGGCGGGAATATCGCTATTGGGTTGGGAAGTAAAAAGCTTACGTGACGGCAGGGTCAACCTGACGGATACCTATGTATTTTTGAAAAATGGTGAGGCCTTTTTGATTGGCACCAATATCGCACCCCTGCCATCGGCCTCTACGCATTTTGTCACCGACCCCACCAGAACTAGAAAGTTACTCCTCAACTACCGCGAGCTTCAAAAGCTTGAGGAAGGGGTTAACCAAAAAGGCCACACCTGCGTGTGCACAGCTCTGTACTGGAAAGGCCATCTTATTAAGTGCGAAATTGCTCTGGCTAAGGGCAAGGCCACCTATGACAAACGCCAAGACGACAAGGCCAAGGATTGGGATCGCCAGAAGGCGCGCATTATGCGCCACAGCTAAAAAGCTATTTAGCTGTTTGTGTCCTCTCTACTTTTTTAGCCCTTTAAACAGGCTTTTTAGCTCACTGGTTTTGTCTTTTATCTGATCTTCTAGCTTACTGCCCGCATCTTTGAGTGCCCCAGATTTGAGGGCCTCTTTGGATGCACTCTTAGAAATCTCAGCAATTATTTTGGCGCTGGCCTCGGCGATAGAAACTCCCTGCCCCTCTTCACCAATATGGGTCAGATGCAGCTCAGGCAATGGCAGCTCTAAGGTGGTCGAACCCAGCAGGCCATATTCGAGCACAGCGTCACTAATCAGCAAATCTTTGATAACAATATTCTTGCTGACGCCCTCTTCAGCCTCAGACGATGGAGCACTGGAACCTAGATAGGCCTGGATATTTTCCTGAATGCGATCAAGATTGCTGCCGCCACGGCCGGACTCCATGATGATTTTCGGGGCCAGAATACGCAGGGATTCCACCACAATGGTATCTGTAGTCACCGACTCCGGATCCAGCTTAAAGCTGATCTCCCCCAGTGAAAAAGCGTGCTGGGTATCAAAGCCTTCGGGATTGCCAATCACCAGATTTTTAAAACTGCCCTCGCCTGACATCAGGGATATCTTGGCTTTGCCCAGGCTAACCTGAGACTGAGTCATCTCTGGCCCCAGAGTTTCAACTAGGGTTTTAAGGCCGCTGCCCAGATTCATTACCACCACAACAGTCAGGACCAACAGCAATACCAATGTTATTTTTACGACCTTACCCATATGTTTTTCCTTGAACTAAGTCTGATTTTAAAAGTGCATGTTTTAAAAAGCATAGATGCTATTCTTGGGATTGTAAAAGTTGATTGAACGGATATTTAAAAAACATGCACAGACAACAGCCTTCTATTATTTCTAGCCCAACCCTAATTCTTGAGGGCCTGAGGTTACTCTGGCATCGGGATATTCGCTGGCTGGTGATAATTCCACTGCTAATTAATATAGTACTGTTTGCCGGAGCCACAGGCTTTGCAGCTCAGTGGCTGGGTGGTTGGCTAGAGACTGTTACCAACCTGGTACCGGATTGGCTGCACTGGCTGGTATGGATTATTTGGGGTCTTTTTGCCGCACTGGCGCTGGTGATCTATGCCTTCACCTTCACTCTGGTTGCCAATCTGATTGGCTCACCGTTTTACGGCCTGATCGCGGAAAAAATTATACTGATGATGGGCGACAATCAAACATGCCCAGAGCCTAGAACTATGTCAGAAATTGCCTGGGGTAGCTTTGTTCGACAGTTGCAGCTCATGGGTTATCTTATTCCACGCGCCATTGCTGTAGGCCTCCTCTGTCTGATGATTAGCTTTATCCCACTAGCAAACCTACTGGTGCCTGTTTTAGCGGGTAGCTGGGCAGCCTGGTCACTGGCATTGCAGTATTTAGATTATGGCGCAGACATTGATCAGGTTGGTTTTAGAGATTTACGTCAGCGTGCAGCAGCACAGAGATGGCAGTCGATGGGGTTTGGGTTTTCGGCATTGGCAGCGTCCGCTATTCCAATCCTTAATCTGCTATTGCTGCCAGCGACGGTTATTGGTGGAACCCTGCTTTGGATAAGGAGCAATCGATTACAGGCTCTAGATTAGAGCCTGTTGATTAGAGCCTGTTGTCTAAAAACTGCTAGCTGACATCTAATCTTCGCTAACAGTCTTTTCTTGGATTTGCTCTTCTTTTTGCTCTGTGCTCTGTTCAGGCGCAGCCTCTACTTTTGGCTTGCGTGCTGCAGGCTTGTAATTAGAAGGAACCGGTTGCAGTAACTTTTCCTCTGGCATAGTGCAGGCCAGCTTCATATCCAGCAACTTCTCGATTGGCTCGAGCAAAAATGCATCGTCTTCACAGGCAAAGCTAATGGATGTGCCGGTACTGCCAGCACGGCCAGTGCGGCCAATACGGTGAACGTAGTCCTCTGGTTCTTCCGGCAAGGTGTAGTTAATCACATGACTTACGCCGTCAACATGAATACCTCGACCCGCTACATCGGTTGCCACCATCACTTTGGTCGCGCCGCTCTTAAAGGACTCCAGGGTTTTCATGCGTCGGTTCTGGGGTACATCGCCAGACAGCAAACCAGCTTTAAAGCCTTTCTTATTGAGTTTCTCTTGGAGGGTTCGGCAGATATCTCGACGGTTAGCGAAAATCATTACGCTGTCCACATCATCACCGATAAGAATATTGTGCAGTAAGGCAAATTTCTCACTGGCCGTAGTGATATACACTTTTTGCTCTACCGTATCTGTGGCCACTCGCTCGGCACCAATTTCTACGGTTACCGGCTTGTCGGTCCAGGTGCCTGAAAGGCGCAGTATTTCTGGGGTAAAGGTTGCGGAGAACAGCAGGGTCTGGCGATCTTCACGCTTTGGCGTCAAATTAACCAGACGTCGCACCTGTGGAATAAAACCCATATCTAGCATACGGTCAGCTTCATCAATCACCATCACTTCTACCTGATCCAGATAGACGTCGCGGTTGTTGGCAAAATCCAACAGTCGGCCAGGCGTGCCAACCAAAATGTCACAGTGCATCTTCTGCATTTTCTGCAGCTGCTTACCGTAATCCATGCCGCCCACTAAACAGTGCACATTGAGTTTGGTATGTTTTAAAAGCGCAACCGCATCATCAGCAATCTGTATTGCCAACTCACGAGTCGGCGCCAAAATTAACGATCGAGCCTCGCCCATATAGCGATCACCCTCAATAGGGTGCTTAAGCAGATCGGTAATAATATTAATCAGAAACGCAGCCGTCTTGCCGGTGCCTGTCTGTGCCTTACCTACGATATCGTGACCGTTAAGGGTATGTGGCAACGAGGCGCCCTGAATAGGCGTACAAAATTTAAACCCAGTATCCTGAATGCCACGCATAAGCGGCAGAGGTAAATCAAAGTCATGGAATCTGACTTTTCCTTCCTCAGGTGCAACTTCAAATTGTGAAAGATCCCAGCTAGATGCGCCGCGACCGCGACCTCTGCTACGACGATTTGAAGAGGATTTTTCAGCCTTGGTATCGACCTTAGCTTCCGCCTTTGTATCGACTATAGCTTCAGCGGCAGTAGCAACCTTAGTTTCAGAAGTATCAGGCGTGGTATCTGTAGGTGCAGAATTATTTTCAGTCAAAGTATGTCTACGCTGTAATTAACAATGAGTTAGCTGGGGAGTCCAAGCCTATGGCCATTGGCATACCCGCGAATGGCGCGGAGTGTAGCAGAATTGTTAATTATTAGCTGACATTAATAAGTGACCCCTGGGCAGGGCAAGGAGCCGTCTACTATATCGCTCTACTGTGTTGCTCTACTAAATTGGCGCTAGCCAGTAAGACTATAGCCCTAGGGTTTAAATCGTCTGGCAATCCAGTAATCCAGACTTACCCAGCGGCCGCCACCCGTAAACAGAAGACTTAACAGCATAATTAGATAGGTTGCGGCGAATTCGATGCCGTTATTGAGAATCACGAAATTACCTTTCTCCGTGAGCCAGCTGTAGTTACCATGTTTACGCAAAATGCTTTTTGCCGCACCAACTCGGGCACCCACGCCCTCGCTATTTTTCAGGCTACGCTGTGCCGCCGGAATACCTACCGAGGCCAAGACGCTGGCAGTACTTGTAGAAGGGTCACCTGGAGCGATGGCAAACCAGCCATTGTCCCAATGTGTCGTGCCCATGGCCACCAGCATGGTAAAGATTAGCGGTATGGCAAAGAGTCTCGTCGCTACACCAACAAGCAATGCCAGACCACCAAACAACTCAGCGCTGGCAGCGAGGAAAACCATCAATGTAGGCATGGGCAGACCCAGGCCCCAGTCAGGATTCCCAAACCAGGCCACCATATCTTCAAAATTGGCAAATTTATGGGCACCTACGCCAATAAAAATAGGGGCCAGATAGAGCCGAAACGCGAGCGGTCCCAACCAGTTAATGGATTTTAATTTTTCGATCAACAGACTGTATAAGCTGTCTAGTCCCTGCATGTTTCTTACTCCCTAGAGATGGTTTTTTAATGCTTGCGAATTAGAGCGCCATTCCCCTAAAAGATTCCAAATATGATCACAGATATCTCTGATCGTAACTTTTACTTCCTTTGACATGGGCATTCAACGAGAATACAGAACGCACCTGATATAAATGAAAAATGATCACTAAGACAAGACCCACTTTTATAGAGAATGCTCGCGTATTACTTCGTCTTGCCGGGCCGCTAATTCTCGGTCAGGTCGCAGTGGTGGGCATGACTGTAACCGATATTTATATGGCCGGACAGGTTAGCCCCGACACGCTAGCAGCGCTTCAGCTGGGCGGCAGTATATGGTCGATGATCAATCTGGTGGTTATCGGCATCATGATTGGTAATAGCCCCATCATTGGTAATTACTGGGGTGCCGGGCAGCCTGAACGGGTGCGTTTTCAGTTTCAGCAGGCACTCTGGCTCGCGCTACCAATGGGGATATTTACCTGCGTTGCTGTTCTACTTGGCGTTCAGCTATTAGGCAGTTTGGATATTTCCGCAGAGGTGTTCCGCATAGCCCGAGGCTACCTACTGCCCTTTCTAATTACCGGCTTTATGTTTCCCGCCTTTTTTGCTTTCCGCAGCACCTTCGAAGGTATGGGCGATACGCGACCGGTCATGGTGTTCAACTGTATGGCCTTCTTGCTCAATATCTTGCTCGATTATGCTCTGGTATTTGGCAAGTTTGGATTCCCAGCAATGGGAGGCATTGGCGCCGCTTGGGCCACAGTGACAGTAATGACATTTTTACTAATCTGTATGGCCTGCTACGGTCGCTACTCAGTCACAATGAAAAGCCTTGGCCTCTATCATCTGTTTAGCCTGCCAAACCCTAAAGCCATCGCTGATATTCTGCGTTTAGGTATTCCCATTGCACTCAATATTGCCGCAGAGTTCAGTTTCTTTGCCATCATTCCAATGATGATTGCCCATCTGGGGTCGGATATTTTAGGCGCTCACGCGGTTGCCATTAATATTGATTCCCTGGCATTTATGGTGCCGTTGGGTATAGCTCAGGCACTGACTATTAAGGTGGCTCATGCAGAGGGGCGTGGCGACCCTGTTGATGCCAGACTTATCTGTCTCACCGGTTTTAAACTGGTGCTTATCATTGCTCTGCTCTTGGGCGCACTGAAGATCATCTTCCGCCATGACCTAGCAGCCCTGTTTAGCTCGGACCCCAGTGTTCAAATAATTGCTGCCAACCTATTTATTTTTGCCGCCGTACTGGGTTCAGTAGATGGCTTGCAGATGGCTTGCAGTGGTGCTCTTCGAGGTTACAAAGATGCGCGCATACCCCTACTTATTCAAGTGATCGCGTTTTGGGTAATTGCATTCCCCATTGCATACACGTTAGCGCTTACTGATTTTTGGGGGCCGCCAATGGGCGTGTACGGATTTTGGTTTGGCGTTATTATTGCGGCAGGAATTGCCATGCTGTGTCTATTAGTGCGCTGGAATCTAGTCTCTACTCGCTACCGCAAAAGCATCCCAGCGTAATTCGTTCAACCTGGTTGTAATCACGGCGGGTTTCAATATTAGTAAAACCAGCCTCGGCAAATAATGCGCGAACTCCATCGCCCTGATCGTGACCATGCTCAACCATCAGCCAGCCTCTGGATTTTAAAAACGCTACGCTTTCACCAATGACCACTATCAAATCATCAAACCCCTTAACACCAGAAACCAGCGCCGAGGCAGGTTCAAAGCGCACATCCCCCTGAGAAAGGTGTGGGTCGTTGTTTTCAATATAGGGTGGGTTACTAAGGATTAAATCAAATTTACCAGCAGGCAAATCAGCAAACCAGTTGCCCTGAAGTATCTGCACATTATCTAGTTTATGAGCGACTCTATTTTCTTCCGCCAAGGCCACGGCCTGAGGCTGAAAGTCTAGGGCGGTAATGTTCCAGTCACTGCGCTCGCTGGCTAATGCTAGGGCAATAGCACCTGTGCCTGTACCCAGATCGAGCACAGAACTCTGTGGTGGCAATGGCAGTTCGAGGGCAGCCTCTACCAACAATTCAGTTTCTGGGCGCGGAATTAAGGTGTGTTCTGAGACTTTAAGGTCCAGGCTCCAAAAACCCTGATAACCCAAAATATAGGCGATGGGTTCGCCTGATAATCGACGTTGAAACAGCACTGAAAAATGGCTGAGTTGCTCTGGCGCTGGCTCGCGATCTGGCCAGGTTTTTAAATAGGTGCGATTCACATCTAATGCATGGCATAGCAGCAGCTCTGCATCCAATAATGCGCTGTCGCTATCAGTAAGCTCAACACTGCGCCGCAGCAACTCAGAGATAGTCACTGACTTAGTCTGCGAGCGTCGCTAGCTGCTCGGCCTGAAACTCGCTAACCAGAGGCTGAACCACATCGGTTAATGAACCTTCCATCACCTCAGCGAGCTTGTACAGGGTGAGGTTAATGCGATGGTCTGTCACCCGACCCTGAGGAAAGTTATAGGTGCGAATACGCTCAGAGCGATCGCCGCTACCCACCAGACTCTTGCGCTGGTCAGACTGTTCTTTGGCGACGGCTTCATCCTGCACTGCGGTCAAACGCGCCTGCAATACCGACATGGCCTTGGCACGGTTCTTATGCTGTGATCGCTCGTCCTGACATTCCACCACTAACCCCGAAGGCAGGTGAGTTAAACGAATAGCAGAATCGGTTTTGTTAACGTGCTGACCACCAGAGCCAGAGGCACGAAAGGTGTCTACCCGCAGATCGCCTTTATTAATTTCGATGGCGTCTTTTTCATCTGCCTCGGCCATAATGGCAACCGTACAGGCAGAGGTATGAACCCGGCCCTGAGACTCGGTTTCTGGCACTCGCTGTACTCGGTGAGCGCCGGATTCAAACTTAAGTTTTGAATACACTCCCGTGCCCACTATGCGCGCAATTATTTCTTTATAGCCACCATGGTCACCACGGTTTTCACTAATAATTTCTATTTTCCAACGCTGAGTTTCAGCAAACTTGCTGTACATGCGAAATAGATCCCCAGAGAAAATGGCGGCTTCATCGCCACCGGTACCGGCACGAATTTCCAAGAAAACATTTTTCTCATCATTAGGATCTTTGGGCAGTAATAGTTTTTGCAGATCCGCCTCAAGTACCTCTTGCTGCGCTTCACCGGCTTTAAATTCTTCCTGGGCCATCTCGCGCATATCGGGGTCAGAGTCCTTTAGCAGCAGCTTGGCCTCATCAATATTGTTAACCACTTCCTGAAAGCTCTGGTAACACTTAACCACAGGCTCCAGCTCGGCATACTCTTTTGAGAGCTCCCGATATTTATTTTGATCACCAATAATTTCCGGGTCACTCAGTAGCGCGCCGACTTCTTCGTAGCGTTCGGCGAGGTGATCCAGCTTGGCCAGTATTGATGATTTCATTCGGAACCTTGGTTACTTTTTATTTAAATCAAACAGCTCATGGGTGACATGAATGGTATCGTCACGCCCTTCTTCGCTGGCCTGTTTTAATTTTGTGGTGGGTTTGTGCAGCAGTTTATTAGTGAGATTGCGCGCCAGAGTATTAATTACATCAACAGAATCCAGACCCCGCTCCAAAGCACTAAGTGCTTTTTCTACTTCTCCATCGCGAATACTTTCTACGCTATCACGAAAGGCTTTGATGGTATCGACTGCCGCCAGAGCACGCTGTTGTTTTGCCCAGGATACAACTTCTTGATCAATAATTTTCTGGCCCAAATCTGCGGCGGTTTGGCGGGCGCGCATATTGTCCTGAATCACTTCTTCAAGGTCATCCACGGTATAGAGATAGACATCCGCCAGCTCTTCCACCTGGGGCTCAATATCTCGGGGAACCGCAATATCGACCATAAATATGGGTTTGTGTTTGCGCAACTTGAGCGCGGATTCAACCGCACCCTTGCCCAATATCGGCAGTTGGCTAGCAGTCGAGGAGATGACGATATCGGCTTTATGGAGATAATCGGGAATATCCGATAGCAAAATAGCCTCTGCCGAAAAATCTGCAGCCAGTTCCTGAGCGCGAATTAACGTCCGGTTAGCCACGGTAAGCTGACCAATGTTTTTTTCCTGCAAGTGCCGGGCTACCAGTTCAATGGTTTCTCCTGCACCAATTAATAATGCATGAGCACTACCGAGGTCGGCAAAAATTTGCTCGGCCAAACTCACCGAGGCATAGGCGACAGAAACTGGGTTCTGGCCAATGGCGGTTTCGGATCGCACCCGTTTGGCGGCCGAAAATGCCTGCTGAAAAGCTTGATTGAGGTAAGTCGATACAGTGTTTGCTTCGCGGCCTACGGAATAGGCTGATTTAATCTGCCCAAAAATCTGCGGCTCGCCCAACACCAATGAATCCAACCCACTGGCGACACGCATCATGTGGCGAATAGCCTGTTCATCCCGATGGCAGTAATAGCACGACTGCAGCGCTTCAACCTCTAACCCCTTGGCTCCTGCCAGCCAAGCTAATAACTGCTCGTCGCTGACTTCGCCCTGAAGATAAATTTCGGTGCGATTGCAGGTTGATAGCAGCGCAATCTCGACGGCTTTCATGGTCACTAGGGCGCTCTGCAGCGACTCAACCACTATTTCTGGGGCAAAGGCAATCTGCCCACGGAGATCTACCGAGGCTGATTTATGATTAATACCGAATGCCAAAATGCCCATAGCGCCTAAAAGCTACCTTAATAAATACCCATTACTATTAGCCGAGATTTTACACGAGTCTGACGCACGATGGAGCATCATGGAAAAATGATTTGTACTAAACCGCCCCCCACAACTAAACTTTATGCATAGTAGTTGTCTTAACTTTCGACATCCTTGAAAATGAATCTATGAAAAAACTCCATCTCTGTGCTGTTATTACCTTTTACCTGCTTGTGGCCGGTTGCTCCACTGCGCCTCAGGTGGTTGAAAAAACCACTGCCAAGTCAGATTCGGAGGTTACTGAAACAGCAGAACTTCCCGCAACCCCCTTTGCCATTGATACTCTCTATGACTTATTAGTAGGCGATATAGCCCTAACCCGCAGTCAGTTCGATATAGCCTTACCCAGGTATTTGCAGCAGGCTCGCCAAACTCGGGATGCCGGGATTGTTGAAATGGCCAGTCGTGTCGCCAGCCATCTTCGCGATCAGGAAGCCAGCCTTGAGATGGCTCTGCTCTGGGTCGAGATTGACCCACAAAACCCACAGTCACAGAGTGCCGCACTGCAGGCCTATGCCATAGAGGGGGATGCGATCAACGCTCTCACCTATGCTAGTTGGCTGTACCAAAACTATGATGATTTGGATGCCTTTTTGGCGGTAACCTCTATTTATGAAGGGGCACCCTATAAAGAGATAAGCCATGAAGAAAAAATCGCTCTGATCTCTGCGCTTATTACCGCCTACCAGCAGCTTCAATTGCCTCCAGAAAAACAGGCCACTGTTCTTTTAGCGAGTGCTATTTTGCATAGAGACAGTGCCCAGCTGGCAGAGTCTGAGCGCTTAGCAAAGGAATTTTTAGCCGCTACACCGGACGATCAGCGGGGTTTATTGCTGTTAGCACAGGTCTTACATCAGTTAAATCGTATTGATGAAGCGGTACTATTAATTGAAAACAGCCTGACTCGCAAGCCCGATGACCGCAAGTTACGCCTCCAATATGCACGATTTTTAACCATCACCGACCGCAATCTGGCCATTCCACAATTTGAAATTCTGCGCAGCCAAGACTCCAAAGATCAGGAGGTCAACTTTCTCCTCGCTCTGCTGCAGCTCAATCAGGGACAGATCGAGCAGGCCGTTGCGCTATTTACAGAAGCTGCAAGAAAACCCAGTCTGAGTGCTGATTCCCATTACCACTTAGGTAGCATTGCAGATCGGCAGGGCAATGTATCCGCCGCGTTGGGTCATTATCGTCAGGTGCGTTTTGGTCGTAACTATCTGGCAGCGGCCTCAAGGCTTACCGTTTTGCTCGCCACCCACAATAATGTCACCGCCGCCCGACAATATCTGCAGCGCCTGCGTATTGAACAACCTGCCCAGTCAGTAGGACTGTTTCAGATTGAATCCAACCTACTGATTAGCGCCAAACAGCCAGATCAGGCCCTGTCGATTCTCACCGATGGACTTAATGCATTCCCCAACGATGCCCAGCTGCTCTATGCCCGTTCAATGGTTGCCGAGCAGCAAGATAACTTCGCGCTAGCCGAGCAAGACCTGCGTGCACTCATTGCTTTGGACCAAAACAATGCCACGGCACTCAATGCCCTCGGATACACAATGATTGTGCATACCGACCGCCGCGATGAGGCATACGCATTAATCAAACGCGCCTATCTGCTTAATCCGGGTGATCCTGCCACTATAGATAGTATGGGCTGGGTACTCTTTCAGATGGGCCAACTGGAAAAGGCGCTGGGACACCTGACCAAAGCCATGGGGATTATGCCGGACCCTGAAATTGCCGCACACCTCGGCGAGGTGCAGTGGGCATTGGGCGACAAAGAGAGCGCCATCCTGACCTGGACCAAAAGCCTTGAGCAGGCACCGGGCCATAAAACCATTGTAAGCACCATGCAACGTCTGGGTGCCGAGCTAGAGGTAGAGCTCCTTAACCCTGAGAGCTCGGAGCCACAGCAATGATAGTCGCTCGATACAGTATGGCTGCCCTGATGTTTTTTCTGGCTGGCTGTAGCTCCCAACCAGAGGTCACTGGGACTTCAGGCAGCTGGCAACAACATAGCACAAAAATAGCAGAGCTAGATCAGTGGCAAGTTCAAGGAAAATTAGGCTTTAAGTCCGAGAGCAAGGGTGGCAGCGCCAACCTTAACTGGTTGCAAAACCAACAGCAGTACCAGCTTTCCCTCAGCGGCCCCTTTGGTGCTGGTAGTGCCATTATTAGCGGCGACACGGCTAGTGCGCAGCTTTACTCAGATAATCAAACGTATATCGACCTACCCGAACAGCTGGCATTGAGGCTGACTGGACTTCCCATTCCTGTGGATGCACTCAGCTGGTGGGCACGAGGGCTTCCCTCTCCCAGCAAAAACCCTGCGACTAACTTGGTGACTGCTGCCGATGGTGCAGCTGCAGGCTTTAATCAGGCCGGCTGGCAGCTGGTGTTTTCTCGCTACAATTTAACCGCCAATGGCAATCTGCCCGGAAAAATTGTCGGCCAGCTTGGGGACCACTCCTTTAAGCTGTTAATATCCCGCTGGAGCTTCCCAGAAAAATAGCCAGCGGTCGAAACAACATGTCTTCAGTCACATTACCCTCACCAGCCAAAATTAATCTGTTTTTGCATATCACCGGTCGTCGAGATAACGGCTACCATGACCTGCAAACGGTATTTCAGCTGCTAGATTTTGGCGATACACTGACATTTACCCCCAATAAAACCGGCCAAATCAATTTGAGCCCGCAAATTGAGGGTGTTTTAGCCGAAGATAATTTAATTGTTCGAGCCGCCCGCCTGTTACAGCAAAAAACCTCTGGCAGCAGGGGCTGCGATATTGTGCTGAACAAGGTACTGCCCATGGGCGCGGGTCTAGGCGGCGGAAGCAGCAATGCAGCCACAGTACTGGTTGGCCTAAATACCCTGTGGGAATGCGGCCTGTCGCTGACTGAGCTGGCAGATATGGGCTGTAAACTAGGTGCGGATGTACCGGTTTTTGTCCATGGCAACAGCGCCTTTGCCGAGGGAATTGGCGAACTTTTAACCCCCCTAGAGATACCAGAACAATGGTATCTGGTGATTACCCCCGAATGTCAGGTGTCGACAGGTGAAATTTTTTCACATCCTCAATTGACAAGGAACTCTTCTCCGATCAAAATACGCGCCCTCTCAGGGGAGCAGTATAGGAATGACTGCCAGTCTGTGGTTGAAAAGCTCTATCCAGCAGTGAAAGAAGCGTTGGATTGGCTCGGAGATTACAACAGCCCACTGATGACAGGAACTGGTGCTAGTGTATTTAGTGGCTTTGAAAACCAAACCGAGGCGCAACAAGCTCTCGGCAAGGTTCCAAACCATTGGAATGCATTTATAGCGCGAGGGGCAAATAGCTCCTCACTGCATCGGCAAATGGGAAAACTTTTTACTGGGGCGTGGCCAAGTGGTTAAGGCACCGGGTTTTGATCCCGGCACCGGAGGTTCGAATCCTCCCGCCCCAGCCATATCTATATTATGAATACCAGGAAAAATGACGTGGCAAGATTAATGGTCTTCTCCGGGAACGCAAACCCGGAACTGGCAAATGAAATCGCTCGCACCTTGGGGATTCCACTCGGTGATGCACTGGTATCATTATTTTCGGACGGTGAAATCAACATCGAGATTCGCGAGAACGTTCGTGGACACGATGTCTTTGTAGTGCAGCCTACCTGCGCACCGACCAACAGACACCTCATGGAACTGGTATTGATGATTGACGCATTGCGTCGCGCATCTGCCGCTCGTATTACTGCCGTTGTTCCCTATTTTGGCTATGCTCGCCAAGATCGTCGCGTACGTTCCATACGCGTTCCTATCAGCGCCAAAGTGGTTGCCGATATGCTCTCTAATGCTGGCGTTGACCGTGTACTAACCGTCGACCTCCACGCAGAACAAATTCAAGGCTTCTTCAACTGTACCGTTGATAACGTCTATGGCGCACCCGTATTACTCGATGATATCGTGCGTCAAAATTACCAAAACTTGCAGGTTATCTCACCCGATGTTGGCGGTGTAGTGCGTGCAAGAGCTGTAGCCAAGCAGCTAGGCTGTGATCTGGCCATTATTGATAAACGTCGTTCAACCGCGAATCAGAGCGAAGTAATGAATCTGATCGGTGAAGTTGAAGGTCGCACCTGTGTTTTGGTCGATGATATCGTCGATACCGCCGGTACATTATGCAAAGCCGCGGAAGCACTGAAGAAAAATGGTGCCGCTAAGGTTGTAGCCTATGCCACGCACGCAGTACTCTCTGGTGGGGCAATCGATAACATTAACAACTCACAGCTGGACGAGTTGGTGGTTGCTAACAGTATTCCACTGAGTGATGAAGCCAAGAAATGTAAGAAAATCCGCACCTTGCAACTTGGTAAGCTCCTCGGCGAATCCGTTCGTCGTATCAGCAACGAAGAATCTATCAGTGCTATGTTTGACTAGTCTTTGACTGGTTAACAAGCACTATTACAACGCCTCATGTCGAGGCATTAAAATCCCATTACAGGTCTGGTCGCGGTCTGTTTTGGCTTAACTTTTGGAGACTCTTATGTCTACTGATTTTACTCTACAAGCGAAAGGTCGTGAAGAAACAGGGAAAGGTGCGAGCCGCCGCCTGCGTCGTCTGGCCGGTGAGTTACCTGCAATTGTGTATGGTGGCAAGAAAGATCCCGTTCAAATCAAGCTGGTTCTTAAAGACGTTACAAAATCGTTGGAAAACGAAGCGTTCTATTCTCATATTATCGGTCTTGAAATCGACGGTAAATCTGAAGACGTAATTTTGAAAGACCTCCAGCGTCATCCAGCCAAAGGTTGGATTATGCACATGGATTTCTTGCGCGTTAACAAAGACACCAAGTTGCAGACTAAAGTGCCTATACACTTCATTAATGAAGAAGCCTGCGTCGGCGTTAAAGTCGGTGGCGGTATTATCTCTCGCACTATGACTGAGCTAGACATTATGTGTCTGCCGAAAGATCTGCCTGAGTATCTTGAAGTCGATATGACTGACGTCGAAATTGGCACAACATTGCATATTTCAGACATCACATTGCCCAAGGGCGTTGAGTCTGTTGCTCTGAGCCATGGTACTGATCACGATCTGCCGATTGCAGCTGTGAACAAGCCGAAGGCGAAAGTTGAAGAAACCGATGAGCCAGCTGCTGCTACTGATGCTGCAGGCGAATCTGAAGAAGCAGCTAGCGAAGAGTAATCTTCGCCACTGCCCTCTGAGTAGGCCCTGACATTGCAAGCGCCCGTAGAATTAATAGTAGGGCTGGGAAATCCCGGCCCCAACTACGAACGGACGCGTCACAATGCCGGGGCCGACTTGGTTCTGGAACTTGCTAAATCTCTGCACGTCGAACTCAAGCATGAAAGTAAATTTTTTGGTGATACCGCAAGGGTTACCCTCGACGGTCATGATGTTCGCCTACTAATCCCAAGTACCTTTATGAATCTCAGTGGTAAATCCGTCAATGGGTTGGCCAAGTTTTATCAGATCGCCCCTGAAAATATTTTAGTGGTCCATGATGAACTCGACCTATCACCTGGCGTTTCACGATTCAAAAAAGGCGGAGGCCATGGCGGTCACAATGGCTTACGAGACACGATTAAGTGCCTGGGCAACAACAAAGATTTCGCGCGTCTGCGCATTGGTATCGGTCATCCCGGCAATGCCAAGCAAGTAGCCGACTATGTATTAAAAAAAGCATCACCAGACGATCAACAGCTCATTATCAACAGTATTGATGATGCATTGCGCGCCCTTCCCCTAGCCGTCGCCGGCGAATGGGAAAAAGCTATGCTAAAACTGCACAGCGCATAAAAGGCACAGCTCATAAAGAGCACAGCGCTAAAAAACAACAACACTAGACAGCTAGCACAAGGAATTTTAAATGGGTTTTAATTGCGGAATTGTTGGATTGCCCAATGTCGGTAAGTCCACATTGTTTAATGCACTGACCAACGCCGGTATTAGCGCGGAAAACTTTCCGTTCTGTACCATCGAGCCCAACACCGGCATCGTACCCATTCCCGACCCACGTCAGGACAAAATCTCGGCCATCGTTAGCCCCGAGCGCATTATTCCCACCACCATGGAATTTGTTGATATCGCAGGCCTCGTCGCCGGCGCATCCAAAGGCGAAGGCCTGGGCAACAAGTTTCTGACCAATATCCGCGAGACAGACGCAATTGCCCATGTGGTGCGCTGTTTTGACGATGAGAATGTTATTCATGTGGAAGGCAAAATAAGTCCTCCCGATGATATCGACGTGATCAATACCGAGCTGGCCCTGGCCGATCTCGACAGTGTTGAAAAAGCTATTTTCCGCGCCTCCAAAGCCGCCAAAGGTAAAGATGCTGATGCCATGGCCCTTAAAACCGTCGCCGAAAAAGTGCTGCCCCATTTAAATGAAGCCAAACCACTGCGCTCATTAGACCTAACCGAAGACGAGATAGCACTGCTTAAACCGTTGAGCCTGCTCACTCTCAAACCCACTATGTATATTGCCAACGTCGACGAAGAGGGATTCGAAAATAACCCTTACCTAGACGCCGTCATAAAAATTGCCGAGAGTGAAGGTTCTGTTGTCGTGCCCATCTGCAACAAGATGGAAGCGGAAATATCAGAGTTAGAAGATGAAGAGAAAATCGAATTTTTGCAAGAGATGGGCATGGAAGAGCCAGGTCTAAACCGTGTAATTCGCGCCGGATACAACTTGCTCGGTCTGCAAACCTACTTCACCGCAGGCGTTAAAGAAGTGCGGGCATGGACCATTCCTGTCGGTGCAACTGCGCCTAACGCGGCAGGTAAGATTCATACAGATTTTGAGAAAGGCTTTATTCGTGCCGAAATTATTGGCTACGACGACTACATTGCTGGCAACGGCGAGCAGGGAGCAAAAGACGCTGGAAAATGGCGTCTGGAGGGCAAAGAATATATCGTAAAGGACGGCGACGTAATTCACTTCCGTTTTAATGTGTAGAACATTGTGACAGCCGTTAGCGGACGCTGGCGGCTGGGCTTTTTACTGGCCCTTGCCACTGCCATCATGTGGGGTGTGCTCCCCATCGCCCTGACCGGAGTGATGGAAACCCTAGACCCAATGACCACCACCTTCTTTCGTTTGTCTCTGGCTGCATTAGTGCTAACGCCCTTGCTAGTAGCGCGTAAACGCCTCCCAAATATTAGTAAATTACGCACGCCACGACTAATGCTGCAACTGCTAATCGCAGGTCTCTTACTGTGCGGTAACTACGGCTTGTATATTTCGGGGCTAGAGCGAACCACCCCAGAAGCCGCTCAGGTAATGATTCAGGTCGCGCCAATGCTGTTATTACTGGCAGGCATTTTCTTATTCAAGGAATCATTCTCACTCACTCAGTGGCTTGGCTTTTTCGCCTTTGGCTCAGGCCTGGTTTTATTTTTTAACCATCATCTGGGTGATATTTTTACCTCTTTCAACGATTATGGTTTCGGCCTATTACTGCTCTGCATGGCAGCCGTTTGCTGGACTGGATATGCCGTACTACAAAAGATTTTGCTGCAAGAATTTACCTCAGAAGAAACCATGCTCGCCATTTATTGGCTTGGGACTTTATTATTTTTACCCTTTTCTGACTTCTCTACCTTAGGTCAACTCACTGCCATACAGTGGGGCCTGCTGGCTTTTTGCGGACTCAATACAATCATTGCGTACGGTGCCTTTGCCGAAGCACTAGTACATATCGAAGCGTCCAGGGTCAGTGCAACCATCGCCCTGACGCCGCTGCTTACCGTCACCATCGTGCAGCTAGTCCCTATTACAGGAATCACCGCCGAGCCAATTGGGTTACTGTCGATTATCGGGGCAGTCATGGTGGTCTGTGGTTCAATCACTACTGCGGCAGCTAAAAAGTAATAGAGCAATAAAGAGCGGCAGACAAATTTAAAATAGCAGCCCAGTAACAAGCTAGCTGCGTAGCCATATTTCAGGAACAACCCATGCTAAAGAAAATATCCCTCAGCCTAGTAACCCTGCTGGCCGTTATTATTGTCGGTAGCGCAGGCTATATTTCAGTGAGTATTCCCGGCGGCCTAGCAGGCTTTTGGGTCATGCTCAGCACAGTGGCCGGCATGAATCGCTCAGAGGAGCAGGTACAGGCATCTAGCTTGCAGCTACCCCCAGGTTTCGAGATTGAGTTGATCGCCGAAGATCTGGGCTACGCGCGCTGGATTCTAGTAACCGACAACAATGACCTAGTCGTCAGCATTACCGATGTAGGCCACATAGTGGTACTGCAAGATAAAGATGGCAACGGCAGCAAAGAATCCAAAACCCTACTCATTGAAGGTCTCAGCAACCCCCAGGGACTAATCTTCGACGGAGACTGGCTGTACTTTAGCGAGCGCGACAAGGTATCCAGAGTCGCCTTCGATCAAAACACCAGTACCCTTGCCGGTGAGATTGAAGTCATTCTCAGCGACCTGCCCTATGGCCACCCGCATATGTCTCACAATGCCAAAGCCATCGGTATTTCACCGGACCGTAAACTGCACATAAATGTCGGCTCCCCCTGCAATAATTGCGAGCCCGAAGATGCCAAATACTCCGCCATGCTGCGCTCGGATCTCGACGGCAGTAACCTAGAGATTTACGCCACAGGTCTGCGCAATAGCGTTGATTTTGACTGGGCACCCTGGGGTGACCTATACGCCACCGTTAATGCCCGAGATATGCTCGGCGATAACTTTCCACCCGACGAACTCAACCTCATCGTAGAAGGCGGCTTTTACGGCTGGCCCTACTACCACGGCGACAATGTGCCAGACCCAGAGTTGGGCGAAAAACGCCCTGACCTGGCATCAGTGGCCATTCCTCCCGCCCATAAATTTCGCCCCCACAATGCACCCCTGGGGATGCACTTTATTAACGCTCACGAGAGCCTTCCTAAAGCCTTTAACCGCACAGCCTTAGTCGCGTTGCATGGATCATGGAATCGTTCCTCACTGGACGGTTACAAGGTGATCTCGCTGCACTGGGACGAGCAAGGCAACATAGAGAGCCGTGACTTTGTCAGTGGGTTCTTAGCGGAAGATGGCATTATGGGACGACCCGTAGAAATCGCTCAGGATAAGCAGGGACGTTTTTATATAACCGATGATTTAGCTGGAAGAGTCTACCGAGTGCACTATTCAGCAGAAGACCAATAAAAAACCGCTGACCGAGGAAGATTTAACACTGCCGCCTGTTAGTAGCGCTGACAAATACGTTAAAACAGAGAAGTTCAGGATACCCAGTTTTATACAACATAATAAATGTCAGCCCAGACAGCGCTAAACAACCTCGGTCAGAGGCATACCCTTATTATGGGAATGATTGCTTTAATTTGAATGACCTGCCTAACACTAATGCATAGCCGTAGAGGTGATATCTAGAGAGTGTGATTTGGCTCACATTAAATAAGAGATATTGTCGTGATCGACTAGAACAGCGTAACAACCCCGAAGTTCTTGACAAAGGCGCTCCGTCTGGCGAAAATGCGCGCCCCCTATACGTTCGGTCAGCAATTTAAGTGGCCACAAGATCAGCAGATAGGGTTTGCAACAAATTATAGCTACGTAGCTCAGCTGGTTAGAGCACAGCATTCATAATGCTGGGGTCGGCGGTTCAAGTCCGCCCGTAGCTACCATTTATACGTTGAATCAACACCTAGGCATCCCGGTGCCGTTTCTTCTAGCATTACTTCTTGGCTTTTTTAGCCGCCTTCTTTTCTTTCTGGCTCAATAGTGGCTGCTTCTTAGCTTCTTTGTTACTTTTCTTTTCTTTACCCATACATTTCTCCATTTACTGGTTAGGGGATAAACAAACGTTTATTCATCCCTTTTAGGAACTTTAAAAGATCGCTGTCGACTCTGGTCTAAATCGATACCATCTTGAAGATGTCATCGATCATAACAGGGTAGGACGCCATGATGTGGGTTAGCAGATATTTTACTCCCCTCAGTGATTAATGATTCCACCAGGCCAGGTCTGTAAATGATCGAATATCCAGTTCATGAGTCCAGGTTGATCTATGTTGTTTAGCAAGATGCAAATAGGTGTCTGCCACCTTCTCTGGCAATATCAATCCATCATGTTCCATTCCGCGGGTTTCACGCAGTGCTTTGAAGCGCTCTTCTCCGAGCATTTTCCCCAATGTATCTGGGGCATCAACGGCACCATCAATAATGACATGGGCGATATGCAGGCCTTTGGGGCCAAATTCCGCGCTAAGTGATTGGCAGAGCATTCGACGTCCACCCATGGCTGAGGCGTGGGCATGCTGGCCGGCATTGCCGCGCACAGCCGCAGTGGCTGAGGTGACTATTATTGATCCTTTGCCGCGGTCGACCATTAATGGGCAAACTACGGAAGCGGTGCGAAATAAACTAAAGGTTGCGATATGCCAGCAACGTTCGAAAGCTTTATAGCTGGTGTCGCTTAAATCGCGATCACCGATCTGGGCACCCAGATTAAAAATCACTACTTCGATAGGTCCGATATCTTTTTCGACAGTGGCGATTAATGTTTCGATCGCGCCTTCGTTAGTGACATTAAAAAGAAACCCCGTGGCGTCGTTGCCATCGGCCTGTATATCGGCGACTAAGTTATTGAGGCCCTCTTGATCGCTGCGGCGACACAGCACTGAATGGTAACCTTCTGCGGCAAATCGCTTGCCGGTTGTTCCGCCAATACCTGCGCCGGCGCCTACTACTAAACAAACTGGTTTCATGACTGACTCCCCTTTATTACGCTTTATTTGTGCGCGCTTTTATTTTTTGGTTCTATTTAATTTAGGTACAATTAATTTAGGTGCAATTAATTTGGGCGCTAACTAAGTGGGATGGTATTGGCATCATAGTCCGGCAAAAATTCTTCTTTTTTACCCGGCAATATTGCCAATGTTTTGAAGGCCATGCGTAGTAAAAAATTATTTTTTAGATGATACAGTTTACCCATATTGGTGGATATGTTTTGAATTTTTGCCGTGCGTGATAATCGGTTGCGCTGATAGAGCTGCAAACCTTGCTCAACATTTGAAGCCTGATCTAAGGCCCGTTGTAAGATGCGCCCATCCTCAATCGCCATAGCGGCACCTGAAGCCATAAAAGGTAAGGTGGCGTGAGCGGCGTCACCCAGCAGCGTGACGCGCTTAGAACTCCAATGGGCGAAAGGCTCGTGGTTATGCAGGGCCCAGCGATAGCACTGGTCTTTATCCACGGCCGCTATTACTGCTTGAACGGTCGGGTGCCAACCGTCAAAGTCTTTTTCGAGTTCTGCCTTGGGGGCCTTGGTGGTCCAAGACGCCTCCTCCCAAGCGCTGTGTTCAACTACGCCAACAAAATTTACTAACTGCTGTTTACGCAAATAATAAATAACCATATGTTTGTTGGGCCCAATAAAGTTGCTTACAGTTTTTTCCATAAAATCTGCTGGCAATCTATCTACTGGTACCACACCGCGCCAGGCAACATTGCCGGTAAATATTGGATTCTTTTTGCCCAGCAGTTGATCACGAATAATCGACTTAACGCCATCTACTGCTGCGAGACAGTCACCTTCAAACTGACTGCCATCGGCACAGTGCACGGTCACTTTATTCGCTTCTTCTGTGTAGCCAACCACTGTGGTATTTAATACTACGGAGGAAGGGTCATTGGCGAGAAATGCGCTGGCCAAGATTTGATGTAGGTCGGCGCGATGGACATGTAAATAGGGCGCGCCATGGCGCTCTAAATAGGCTTTACCAAAAGGAACACTGTAGAGAACCTCACCGGTTTTATGATCACGAAAATCCGCTCGCAATGGGTCTACTGCGATGGCTTCTATCTGAGATCTCAGACCGAGATAGTCGAGGACTCGAAGCGCATTGGCACCGCACTGAATGCCGGCGCCGACTTCTGTAAATTCAGCGGCTTGCTCAAGTAGCTGAACCCTATGCCCGGATTTTTGCAGGCACAGGGCGGCGGTCAATCCACCAATTCCAGCGCCTGCAATTATTACGTTCATCGGTATGAATAATCCTTTCGTAAATATTCTAGGGCGTTTATCAAGAAAGCGCGCCCTCCTCACCCAATGCAGTTATGTCCTGTGCTGAGAAACCCCATTGTGCCAGTACTTCATGGGTGTCTGCACCCTCTGCAGAGGGTGACTCGGGTGTTGCGCAGTCTGAGCGGCTAAACCTTGGCGCTGGTGCTGGCTGAGTTAGCCCATCGATTTCGATATAGGTTTTGCGCGCCACATTGTGTGGGTGTGCCGGTGCTTCCCGATAGTTGAGTACGGGAGCAAAACACACATCGGTGCCTTCCATAACCTCACACCATTGGGCCTGGGATTTGGTTTTAAATATCTCGATCAGGCTTATCTTCATCTGCGGCCACTGCGTCTTGTCATAGGGGTTGGCAAATTCTTCAGGATCCAGGTTCGCCTTCTCAACTAACAGGGCATAAAACTGTGGCTCAATGGAACCGATGGACACAAAACGACCATCGCTGGTTTCATAAACATCATAATAGGGAGCTTGGCCATCGAGCATATTACTGCCGCGCTCTGGAGTCCAGGCACCCAACTTATCCATGCTGTGAAACATCGACATTAGGCTGGCGGAGCCATCGGTAATGGCGGCATCGATCACATCACCTTTGCCTGATCGCTGGGCTTCATACAGCGCAGCCAACATGCCCATAACGAGATACATGCTGCCGCCAGCATAATCACCCACTAGGTTTAACGGCACCACTGGCTTTTCTGGTGTCCCAATGGCAGCCAGTGATCCAGTCAGGGAAATATAGTTAATATCATGGCCGGCAGTTTTGGCCAGTGGCCCGGTCTGACCCCAGCCGGTGATGCGACCAAAGACTAAACGCGGGTTGCGCTTATGGCACTGCTCTGGACCAAAACCTAAACGCTCGGCGACACCTGGGCGGAAACCTTCAAATAGCATATCCGCAGATTCCACTAGTCGCAGTAAGGCTTCAACGCCTGCTGGGGTTTTAAGATTTAAGGCGATTGATTTCTTACCTCTTGAATTACAGTCCATCGCGGCGGGCAGTGCAACCAGACCACCGCCTTTGGATGAGCGCTCAACCACGATCACTTCTGCACCCATATCGGCCAGCAACATACCGGCAAAAGGCCCGGGGCCAATACCTTTAATTTCTATTATTTTTACACCTGCTAATGGGCCCATTTCTTAATCCTTATTATTGTTTTTATAATTTATTTAAATCTTCGGGTCTATCAATATCCAGTTCGGCTTCGGGCATGGCTATTTCTGTGACAGAAAGTTCTGTATTGCTAAGTAATGTTTTAGCACCACTGTCCTCTGTCAGCCCCTGTAGCTGTTGAAAATAACTGCGCGGAAAAATCGCTGGTACGCCACGCACACCGCAATAATGTGCAGCGACAATATTATCACCCTCAAAGGCCTGTGCCATTACTTGAAGCTGCTCTGGGGCAATATGAATTTGGTCGGCCAGCAGAATAAACACGCCACGGGCTGTAGGATCAATGTGCCTGGCTCCACAGGCAATAGAACCGCCTAGGCCATTCTGCCAATCAGGGTTAATAATAACCTGCGCCCCTGAAATCTGCGGCTCGATCTGATCTGCATGTGCGCCCAACACCACTGAGACCTGTTTGGAGAAAACGGCGTTGGCGCCGTCTATGCAGCGCTGTAGCAATGTCTGCCCCTGATACTGGGCGAGCTGTTTGGGGGAGCCAAATCGGGTGGCGGCTCCGGCGGCCATAATAAGTACCGCAATATTGCTGGTCATAAAAATCGACGATTATCGGTGAAACTGTCCAGTGCGCCACTCAGAGACACGCCATTGGCTTGCTGCAATACTCCATGGCACTCTGCCAATATCGACAGGGCAATACCCTCGGGTAGTTCAGCACCCAAATCTAAACCGGCTGGACCGGCGATAGGAATGCGCAAATTCTCTACCCTTAACCCCGCTAAGGCTAATACCTGCTGTTGCCGGGCTATTGGGCCAAGCAAGGCCAAATACCTTACAGAGGAAGCCTGTAACGTTTTAATGGCCTGAGCATCCATCTCTAGGTTATGACACATCACCACGGCTGCATCCCACTGAGTAAATGCTGGGGTATCGATTAGGCTATTAATAGGACAGTCTAAAAGGGTATCGGCAGCCAAGAAATATTCTCTTCGCCCATTGGCGGGTCGAGAGTCCCATAGCGTTACGGTCCACCCTAGATCTTTCGCCATTGTTACTAGCGGCTGTGCGTCCACACCACCCCCCCAAACCAGAATATGGAGTTGCGGTTTAATCTGCGTGACTAACCAGGTTTGGTTTTCTTCGGTGACAAGACCGGGCTTCTCTGTCGCACCTGAACCCAACCAACGACTTTGCGCATCGGCATTGTCAGCGACAAGCTGCCAATATTGGCCCTGTGCATGCTCTGCCAGATGATCGCGAATATCGCCAAGATTGAGATAATTATTTGCCGCCTGAATAGGCTGCAATAAAATATAAACGGTGCCACCGCAGCCAATACCCAACTGAAAGGAAATATCGTCTTCGTCACTGCCATCGTAACAAACGGTTAGAGACTGTTGACTGCGCATCACCCGAGCTGCCTGTAACTGAATATCGGCTTCTAAGCAGCCGCCAC
>CAJJAS010000188.1 GCA_905182245.1 gamma proteobacterium HTCC2207
TAAACCGCGGGCTTTTAGCTCGTCGATCTGGGTCATTGGGCCAATTTCGCCGTGCTTTTCTGGGTGCATACCATCGCGAGTCATTTTAAACATAGCGCGGGCATGTAATGGGATATCGGGGCGCGACCAGGCGTCCTGTGCTGGCGAAAGGTCATCGGTATTGATTTCGCCAGTGGCTTTAAACACAGCAACTTTGATGCTCTGTGGCACGGCATCATTGTTAGTAAACCATTCAGCGTCAGCCCAAGATTGCATAACAGCTTTGGCGTCTACATTGCCTGCGTCAGCTTTTTCGGCGACATCGTGGAAGGCATCAAATACGAGAAGCGTGCTTTTTAATTCTTCAGCGGCTTGGCTTGAAAGTTCGGCATCGTCAAGCAGGCTAACCAATGTAGCGACGTTGTAACCGCCGTGCATATTGCCCAAAAGAGTTACAGCAGCGCTGCGGTCGATCAGAGGAGAGCTTGACTCACCATTAACAATAGCGCTTAAAAAGCTCGCCTTAACATAGGCAGCTTCGTCAACACCTGGAGGCACGCGGTTGGCAATCAGGTCGAGTAAAAATTCTTCTTCGCCGGCGGGTGGGTTCTTTAATAACTCAACTAACCCTGCGGTCCATTCTGGATCCAGTGGTTTGGCGGGAATGTTCTCTAATGCTCGTTCTGCGACATGGGCGCGATAGGCTGCTAGCACGGGGTGCTTCTCCTTTAATAATTATCGGGTTCCAACAGGCTTCAATGCTGTTGGTTTCGGGGCAGAATTGTACGTGATTATGTAGTTTATTTACAGGGTTATGGGTTATAGCGGCTATACTTGCGACTAATATTAATAGAAAGTTTTTAGAGGCTTCAAATGATTAAATTATACGGCTCGGCGATTAGTAATTATTACGCCATGGTGAAGGTCTTTATGCTTGAGAAGGGCTTTGATTTTGAGGAGGTGTATATAGCGCCAACCTACAGCGAGCCTTATCTTGAGCTGAGCCCTATGGGTAAAATTCCCTGTATAGAAGTGGACGAGGGATACCTGAGTGAAACGACGGCCATATTGGGTTTTTTAGAGAGCTGTGTTCCTGAAGTACCAATGATGGAGCAGGACGGTTTTCGTCGCGCCCAGATGGCTCAGTTGATCAAGGTTACGGAGCTTTACATTGGTACCGAATCTGCCCGACTTAATGGCTATGTTTTTTTTGGTGGCGATTTGAATCAAGCGGTGGCTGATAATGTAAAGCCAACCATGATCAAGGGTGTGGCAGCCTTTAATCGTCTGTCTAACTTCTCGCCGTACCTAATGGGTGCAGAGATTACGATGGCAGACTTTTTTGCTTACTACACATTTATGACCGCGCGGATTATTGCCAAGAAAACATGGGGCTGGGATATAGCGGCGGATATTGATGGCTTACGTGACTGGTTGACCCTGATGTCTGAGCGGCCGATGATTGCGCAGATGAATAAAGAACATCGGGCGGCGATCGAGAAAATGCAGCTAGGTTAATTTTGGTGGGGTGGAGCGTTGTGGAGATCCCTCGTCGTTTCACTCTGTCGAGATGACAGGTTTAAGACTCTCTAGGAATGACAAGCTAAAGGCTTTGTCGGGAGACCAAGACTTGTCATTTTGACCAACGGGAGAAATCTCTCTCTTAAAACAACAAAAAGATAAGAATCACCTATGACTGCAACAGCTTTAAAAACAGTTTCCTCTGACGTTCTTGAGGAAATCCACGCATTTTTACCCTGCCATACGCCAGACCGATGGATCGAAAATGCGCTGGAGAATCGCAGCCTAATGCTAATCGACCATGCTAACTGCGAAAAAAAGGCAGCCAGCACGGCAATCAGTTTAATTAATCGCTATACCGATAATTTTGAATTACTGAATAAAATGTCGCGCCTTGCTCGCGAGGAAATGCGCCATTTTGAGCAGGTTATTGCGATTATAAAGCGCAGAGGTATCGAATATGCCTATGTGAGTGCGTCTCGCTATGCGGCGGGGTTGCGTGAGCTGGCGCGTAAGGATGACCCCGGTAAGTTAATTGATGTGCTGGTGATTGGTGCGTTTATCGAGGCGCGGTCCTGTGAGCGCTTTGCGCGTTTGGCACCTCATTTAGATGAGGAATTGGCGCAGTTTTACGGCTCGTTATTAAAGTCCGAAGGGCGCCATTATCAGGATTATCTGGGGCTGGCGAAAAAGGCCGCTGGTGGCGAGAGTATTGATGATCGTATCGCTTTGTTTGCTGAGCGGGAGCGGGAGTTGGTTGAGACGCCGGATACTGAGTTTAGATTTCATTCTGGGCCGGTTATTTGATACTGAGTCTTTGTAAGTGTGTGGCCCTCTCACTCGTCATTCCAGCTAAGGAACGTCACCCCAGCGAAGGCTGGGGCTGGAATCTATTTATGTAGTTGGACCCCAGCCTTCGCTGGGGTGACAGTTCTGTATTGGGATGACGGTCCTGTATTGGAACTACAGATTTGGCTGCCCCTCGCACTCGTCATTCCAGCGTAGGCTGGAATCTATTTATGTAGTTGGACCCCAGTCTTCGCCGGGGTGACGGTTCTGCATTAGGATGACGGTTCTGTTAGGGGTAATGTTCATGCGGTTGGATGAGGGTTCTAGCAGCAGTGACGATTCTGATTTAGCCCTAAAGTCAGAATCAAAAAAGGCAGCCTAGGCTGCCTTTTTTGTACAAGTCTTTTAAATAACCTGCGGTTTAACGATCTTCAACTGGCGTGTAATCGCGAACGTCTTCACCGGTGTAAAGCTGGCGTGGACGACCGATACGGTACGGATGAGTGATCATCTCGTTCCAGTGTGAAATCCAGCCAACGGTGCGGCCTGTGGCGAAGATCACGGTGAACATTTCAACAGGAATACCCAGTGCTTTAAGAATAATGCCTGAGTAGAAATCAACGTTGGGGTAGAGTTTCTTGCTTACAAAATACTCGTCTTCCAGTGCGATTTTCTCTAGCTTCTTGGCCAGGCGGAACAGTGGATCATTTTGCAGTCCTAGCACTTCTAATACTTCGTCACAGCTCTCGCGCATAACGGTGGCACGTGGATCGTAGTTTTTATAAACCCGATGTCCAAAGCCCATTAGGCGGAACGGATCGCTTTTGTCTTTCGCTTTGGCAACGTACTCTTCGATATTGTCTTCGTGACCAATTTCTTCAAGCATAACCAATACTGCTTCGTTGGCGCCGCCGTGAGCCGGTCCCCAAAGTGCAGCGATACCCGCTGCGATACAGCTGAATGGGTTGGCACCAGAAGAGCCAGCCAAACGGACTGTAGAGGTTGATGCATTCTGTTCGTGGTCTGCGTGCAACAGGAAGATACGGTCCATGGCTTTCGCGATGGCAGGCTTCACTACATAAGGTTCGCAAGGGGTGCCAAACATCATGTGCAGAAAGTTCTCTGAGTAAGACAAAGAGTTATCTGGGTAGATAAAGGGCTGGCCGCTGAAGTGCTTGTGACACATAGCTGCAATAGTTGGCATCTTGGCAATCAATCGGTGAGCAGAGATTTTTCTGTGCTCTTCGTTAGTGATGTCCAATGAGTCGTGGTAGAACGACGACATTGCGCCAACAACACCACAGAGCATTGCCATTGGGTGAGCGTCGTAGCGGAAGCCGCTAATAAAGTGCTCAATCGAACGGTTAACCATGGTGTGGTTTGTAATGGTGTTTACGAAATCTTCTTTTTGCTGTGCGTTGGGCAGTGCGCCTTCAAGCAGTAGGTAGCAGGTTTCCAAGTAGTCTGACTTTTCGGCCAGCTCTTCGATGGGGTAACCGCGGTGCAACAGAACACCTTTGTCGCCGTCAATGTAAGTAATGTCTGACTGGCAGGCTGCTGTAGCAGAAAATCCTGGGTCGTAGGTAAAGAAGCCATGGCTGCCGAGAGAGCCGATGTCGATTACATCCTGTCCAAGGGTTCCTTTGAGAACGGGCAGTTCAATAGGGGCTTGGCCGTCAATACTTAGAATTGCTTTGCGATCGGTCATACAGGGTCCTCGGGAAAACAAAATTGGAATGGGTCTTAAAATGCGACTGCAATCATAGATGCTCAGCTAAAATTGTCAACTGAATAGCGCACTGACCCGATGGGCTAAAACCTAATATCTAAGCGTAAACGGCGCTTTTGGATATCCGTTATTCATCTGTCGAATGCACTGGTGGCCCACAATACGCGTCAATTGAGGCCCCTAATACTGGGCTCTGCGGAGATGAAAAACCATGGGTCATGTTTTATTAATGCTTTGAGGGTGGTCTGGAAGCTTTCTTGTCGCCGTAGATGCTGTAGTCAATTGAATTTAGGCACCGATGTATCTATACTCCTGCGCCATCAAATAGCTGGTCTGAGTGTACTGTTTATACTGCTCGAATCTGTTTTGTATTAAATCTATTTCCGTTGATACGGATCACCTTATAGGAATTACCCGTCGTGGATAAAAAAAGACCAGTAAATCTTGATCTTGGGACTATTAAGCTCCCAATAACATCCTATGTTTCGATTCTGCATCGTGCCTCAGGCGTAATTATGTTCTTCGCCCTGGCCGTGCTGCTGTGGTTGCTGGAAAGCAGCCTGGCATCTGAAGCTAGCTTTAATGCGTTGGGCGACATGATGGCCAATCCAATCTGTCAGGTGATTATCTGGGGCAGCCTTGCTGCGCTGGCTTACCATTCTGTTGCAGGTATTCGGCATATGATTATGGATTTTGGTGTGGGCGAAGACAGCTTTGAAGCTGGCCGCCTTAGCGCCTGGGTTGCAGTGGTTGTTGCCGCTGTTGTTATCGCACTGATTACTTACTGGGTGTTCCTATGATTACTACAGTTACTAGCCTGGGCCGTAGCGGCCTGTCAGATTGGCTGATCCAACGCACCTCTGCGTTTGTGATGACTGCTTACCTGTTTTTTATTGTTGGCTATTTAATCGCCAACCCAGACCTCAACTATGCACAGTGGGCCGAGCTCAATGCTAGCCTGCCGATGCGTATGTTTAGCCTGCTGACCATGCTGTCTATCGCAGCCCATGCCTGGATCGGTATGTGGTGTGTTTTGACCGACTATATTACAGAGCGATTGATTGGGCCAAAGGCCACTGCAATCCGTATCTTTTTTCAGCTTGGCATGATCGCGGTAACGATGCTGTACGTGATCTGGGCTATCGACATTCTGTGGGGAATCTAAGTACATGGCTAACATGAAAACAATGAGTTTTGATGCCGTAATCGTCGGTGGTGGCGGTTCTGGTATGCGCGCCGCACTTCAGCTGGCGGAATCTGGTTACAAGACAGCAGTAATCACAAAAGTATTTCCAACTCGCTCACACACGGTGTCGGCTCAGGGCGGTATTACCTGTGCAATCGCCAGCGACGATCCCAATGATCAGTGGCAGTGGCATATGTATGACACCATTAAAGGTTCTGACTATATTGGTGATCAGGAAGCGATTGAATATATGTGTCAGACCGGTCCAGAGGCTATTTTTGAGCTGGAGCATATGGGTCTACCTTTCTCACGTACTGCTGAGGGTCGTATTTATCAGCGTCCGTTTGGTGGTCAGTCTAAAGATTTTGGTAAGGGAGGTCAGGCTGCTCGAACCTGTGCAGCGGCAGATCGAACAGGTCATGCATTACTGCATACTCTTTATCAGGGTAATCTTAAAAGCAAAACCACATTCCTCAATGAGTGGTATGCGGTAGATATCGTTAAGAACGAAGACAACGCGGTTGTTGGTGTTGTAGCTATCGATATCGAAACTGGTGAAACGGTTTTTGTTAAATCTAAGGCCACTGTTTTTGCCACAGGCGGAGCAGGGCGTATCTACGCATCTACTACCAATGCACATATCTGTACCGGTGACGGTGTTGGTATGGCACTGCGCGCGGGCTTCCCGGTGCAAGACATTGAGATGTGGCAGTTCCACCCAACCGGTATTCACGGCGCAGGTACTCTGGTAACAGAGGGTTGTCGTGGTGAGGGTGGCTATCTAATCAACAAAGATGGCGAGCGCTTTATGGAGCGTTATGCACCCAATGCTAAGGATCTGGCTGGCCGCGATGTGGTTGCCCGTTCCATGGTATTGGAAATTCTTGAAGGCCGAGGCTGTGGCCCTGACGGCGATCATGTTTATCTTAAGCTCGATCACCTGGGTGAAGAAACACTAAACGCTAAGTTGCCGGGCATTCTTGAACTGTCTCGCACCTTTGCTCATGCAGATCCTATTGTTGAGCCAATTCCTGTTGTTCCTACCTGTCACTACATGATGGGCGGCATTCCTACTAACGTTGATGGCCAGGCTCTGACCATCGATAAAGAAGGCAACGATCAGGTCATCGAAGGCTTTTACGCCTGTGGCGAAGCGGCCTGTGTGTCTGTACACGGCGCTAACCGTCTGGGTGGTAACTCGCTGCTGGATCTGGTGGTATTTGGTCGTGCATCGGGTATGTTTATCGAGAAGCAGTTGCGTGAAGGTATTAACCTTAAAGAAGCCAGCGAAGCGGATATCGAACGCGCTATGTCTGGCCTTAATCGCATCAACAATTCTGAAGGCGGCGAAAAAGCCTCGGTATTACGCGCTGAGTTGCAAACGATTATGCAGAACTACTTCGGTGTATTCCGTCGTGGTGACTTTATGCAGCAGGGTATTGAGAAGCTTAACGAGTTGCGCCCACGTATTGAAAATGTCGCTCTTGAAGATAAGAGTAATGCCTTTAACACCGCACGTATTGAAGCGCTGGAGTTGCAGAATCTATTTGCCACTGCAGAAGCGACAGCGATTGCTGCTGAAGGCCGTACTGAAAGTCGCGGTGCTCACGCCCGTGAAGACTTCCAAGAACGCGATGATGAAAACTGGTTGTGTCACTCGGTTTACTTCCCTGAGAGCAAAACTATTGGTAAGCGAGGCGTGAATTTCAACCTGAAAACGCGCGAAGCTTTCGAACCTCAAATCCGTACCTATTAATAGGGGCTGACAGAATTATGTTAAACGTAAGTATTTATCGCTATAACCCTGATGTGGACGCAGAGCCTTATATGCAAGACTATAAGGTCGACACCCAGGGCAAAGATGTCATGGTTTTGGACGTTTTGGAAAAACTCAAAACTGAAGATCCAACCCTAAGCTTTCGTCGCTCATGTCGCGAAGGCGTCTGTGGTTCCGACGGTGTTAATATCTCTGGCAAGAATGGTTTGGCTTGTATTACGCCGCTCTCATCTGCGGTTAAGGGCAACAAGCTGGTTATTCGCCCGCTGCCAGGTCTGCCGGTTATTCGTGATCTGGTGATCGATATGACCCAGTTTTACGCCCAGTACGAAAAAATTCAGCCGTACATGATTAATAACACACCAGCGCCTGCTATTGAACGACTGCAGTCGCCAGAAGAGCGCGCCAAGTTAGATGGCCTGTATGAGTGTATTCTATGTGCATGCTGTTCAACGGCTTGCCCGTCTTTCTGGTGGAACCCTGAGAAGTTTATCGGTCCATCTGGACTGTTGCAGGCTTACCGCTTTTTAGCTGATAGCCGCGATACTGCCACTGAAGAGCGACTGGCAAATCTGGATGATCCATTCAGTGTTTTCCGTTGTCACGGCATTATGAACTGCGTCCAGGTGTGCCCAAAAGGTCTCAATCCGACCAAGGCAATTGGCCATATTCGCAATATGTTGATCAGAAGCGCGACATAATTAGTGAATAGGCTTATCCAATAGCCTAAAAAACACCAAACGGCCAGTTTTTACTGGCCGTTTTGCTATGAGAGGTTTAGAATACTGCCCACAATTTTGACCTGATACAGAGTATTTCATAGGGGAATAACACAGATGCCTGAGGGCTTAATGGAGCAATTTCTTAGCTCCTCCCACTTTTCTGGTGGCAACGCAGCTTATATTGAAGGGCTTTACGAAACCTACTTGCACGATCCTAACGGCGTGCCAGAGGAGTGGAGCAGATTTTTCGATTCCTTACCCCGTACAAATGGCAGTGTTACTCCCGATGTTTCCCACGATACGATTATTCAGCATTTTGAGCTGTTAGGTCGTCGTCAGGCTCGTCCAACCCCTGCACCTGGCTCTGGTGGCATTCACCTTGAGCATGAGCGCAAGCAGGTGAAAGTTGTTCAGCTAATTAGCTCCTACCGTTTCCGTGGCCATCAAAAAGCCAGCCTCGATCCCTTGGGATTGATGGTGCGTGAAGATGTGCCCGATTTACACCTGCATTTTCATGGTCTTACCGAAGCAGACCTAGATACGACCTTCCAAACCACGCCGCTGTATATGGGTAAGCCCGAAGCAACGCTGCGTGAGATTGTTGAAACCTTAGAAGAAACCTACTGTGGCCACCTTGGGCCAGAGTTTATGCACATTACTAGCTTTGCTGAAAAGCAGTGGCTGGCACAGCGCTTTGAATCTGTTCGCTCCAAGCCGACTTATGGTGATCAGGCGCGAATTGACGTACTCAACCGTCTTACGGCCGCAGAAGGCCTAGAAAAGCACCTAGACTCCAAGTATCCGGGTACCAAGCGCTTTGGTCTTGAGGGTGGCGAAAGCTTGATTCCGCTGCTGGACTGCCTCGTTAAGCGTTCTGGCGAGTATGGCTGTAAAGAAATTGTTATGGCCATGGCTCACCGTGGTCGACTAAACGTTTTAGTGAACATTCTGGGTAAGAACCCAGCAGAGATGTTCGAAGAATTTGAAGGCAAGCGCCTAGTAAATACCTCCGGTGACGTGAAGTACCATCAGGGTTTCTCATCCAATGTGATGACACCTGGCGGCGAAGTGCATATGGCACTGGGTTTTAACCCCTCTCACCTAGAGATTTCTTGCCCGGTAGTAGTGGGTTCTGGTCGCGCCCGTCAGGATCGTCGTAACGATGTGAAAGGCGAGAAGGTTGTGCCAATCTTGATGCACGGCGATGCAGCCTTTGCTGGTCAGGGTGTTGTGATGGAGACGTTCCAGCTGTCTCAGACACGCGCCTATAAAACCGGCGGCACCATCCATGTTGTCATCAACAATCAGGTCGGCTTTACCACGAGCCGCCAGGACGATGCCCGCTCAACAGAATACTGTACAGATATCGCCAAGATGGTTCAGGCGCCAATTTTGCACGTGAATGGCGACAACCCAGACGCAGTCATGTTTGCGGCGATGTTGGCCATGGATTACCGCTACGAGTTTGGTAAGGATGTGGTTATCGATCTGGTTTGTTATCGCCGTCGCGGTCATAACGAAACCGACGAGCCATCTTCAACGCAGCCGTTGATGTACGAGATTATCCGTAAGCATTCAACCACCCGTACCCTCTACGCTCAGAAGCTAGTGTCTGAAGGTGTTGTGGAACAGGATCAGGCTAATGAAATGTCTAATGACTACAGAGCACGCCTAGATAATGGTGAGTTTGTAGTCCATAACCTTGTGCGCGAGCCAGACACCAGTCTGTTCGTTAACTGGGAGCCGTACCTCGGCCACGACTGGCGCACGCCAGCTAAAACAGGCTTAGATATCAAAGCCCTGCAAGAAGTGGCAGCCAAGATTACCCATATTCCAGACGGCATTCAGGTGCAGCGTCAGGTCGCTAAAATTTATGATGACCGTCGCAAGATGGCCGGTGGCGCTCTTCCCCTAAACTGGGGTATGGCTGAGCTTCTGGCCTATGGCACATTGCTGCACGAAGGGTTTCCGATCCGTATTACGGGTCAAGACGTTCGTCGCGGTACATTCTCTCACCGCCATGCCGTGGTGTTTAATCAGAAAGATGGCGAAGCCTATCTGCCATTAACAAACCTGGCCGATGACCAGCCACGTTTTGATATCTACGATTCAGTGTTATCCGAAGAAGCTGTACTGGCCTTCGAATATGGTTACGCGACTACCGCGCCAGCAGGACTCATTATCTGGGAAGCCCAGTTTGGTGATTTTGCCAATGGTGCCCAGGTAGTTATCGATCAGTTTATCGCCAGTGGTGAGCACAAGTGGGGCCGTTTATCTGGTCTTACAATGATGCTGCCCCATGGTTTTGAAGGGCAGGGGCCAGAGCACAGCTCGGCTCGTTTAGAGCGCTTCTTACAGCTTTGTGCAGAGCACAATATGCAAATCTGTAACCCAACTACCCCGGCACAGATTTTCCACCTGCTACGTCGTCAGGCTATTCGCCCCATGCGTCGTCCGCTAGTGATCATGAGCCCCAAGTGGATTCTGCGTCACAAACTAGCAACCTCGTCATTGGAAGAGCTGGCTAACGAAGAGTTCTTTAATGTTATCGGTGACAACAGTATCGATATGGCCGCAGCAAAACGCGTTGTACTCTGTTCTGGTAAGGTTTATTACCATCTGCTAGAAGAGCGTGAAGCCCGCGGCATCACCGATGTTGCACTGGTGCGTTTAGAGCAGCTGTATCCATTCCCCGATGATGAGTTGGAAGAGGTACTTAAAGCCTACGGCAATATTAAAGATATCGTCTGGTGTCAGGAAGAGCCAATGAACCAGGGCGCCTGGTATAGCAGTCAGCACCATATGCGCCATGTAATACAGCGCACACACCCGCAGTTACACCTTAGCTATGTTGGCCGCGAGAGCTCAGCGGCACCGGCGGCGGGTTATATGTCTGTTCATTTAGAAGAGCAGAAGAAATTTATTGATGAAGCACTAAGCTTCACCTCATAACAAAACTCTTATAACAAGACTAGGAATAGATTAATGGCCATTGAAATCAAGGCACCCACCTTCCCAGAATCTGTACAAGAAGGCACATTAGCCACTTGGCACAAAAACGTTGGCGACAGTGTTACCCGTGACGAGCTACTTGTTGATATTGAAACAGACAAAGTTGTGCTTGAAGTTGTAGCCCCAGCAAACGGCATTTTGACCGAAGTACTTAAAGCCGAAGGCGACCTTATCGAGAGCAATGAAATTATTGCCCGCATCGAAGAGGGCGCAGCAGCTGCGGCCGGAACTGCTACACCAGCGGCAAAGCAAGAAGAAGCCGACATTCAGGTAGCAGAGTCTCTGGTAAACCCAGCGGCCAAAAAACTAGCTGATGAACGTAACATTGATCTGGCTCAGATTACGGGTACCGGTAAAGGTGGCAGAATCACTAAAGAAGATGTGGTTAACTTTACACCAGCGCCAGCGGCCCCTGCTGCTTCAGCACCCACCGCCACAGCAGTACCTACTGAGTTGATGGAAGGCGGAGAGCGTGTTGAGCGCCGTGTTGCCATGAGCAGAATGCGCTCGCGCATTGCCGAGCGTCTTCTTGATGTTACGCAAAATACAGCCTCACTAACCACCTTTAACGAAGTGGATATGTCGGCTCTTATGGGACTGCGCAAACAGTACCAAGACGAATTTACCAAAACTCACAATGGCCAGCGTTTAGGCTTTATGGGTTTCTTTGTTAAGGCAGCCGTAGAATCGTTAAAGCGCTTCCCACTGGTGAATGCCTCTATAGATGGCACAGACATTGTGTACCACGGCTTCCAGGATATCGGCGTTGCCGTATCCACCGACCGTGGCCTAGTAGTACCTGTTCTGCGCAATGCCGAGAACATGAGCATCGCGACTGTTGAGAGCTCCATTGGCGAGTACGCCGGTAAAGCACGGGACGGCAAATTAAGCATTGAAGAAATGACCGGTGGCACCTTTACTATTACCAACGGTGGCGTCTACGGATCATTGCTTTCAACCCCAATTATCAACCCGCCACAGTCGGCAATTCTTGGTATGCACACCATCCAGAAGCGTCCAGTAGCGGTAAACGGTCAGGTGGAGATTCGTCCTATGATGTATCTGGCACTGTCTTATGATCACCGTCTGATCGACGGCAAGGAAGCGGTACAATTTTTGGTTACGATCAAGCAGTTAATTGAAGATCCCGCTAAGATTCTACTTGAAATATAACACGTAAGTTACTGATAAATAGGTATATTAAATGTCTGATAAATATGATGTTGTAATCATCGGCAGCGGTCCTGCTGGTTATGTAGCTGCTATTCGTGCTGCTCAGTTAGGGCTCAAAACAGCCTGCATTGAGAAGTGGAAAAACAACGAAGGCCAGGGCGTTAACGGCGGAACCTGCCTAAACGTCGGCTGCATCCCGTCTAAAACATTACTAGACAGCTCGTTTAAATATTATGAAGCCAAAGAAGAGTTGGGCATTCACGGTATTACCACCAAAGGCGTGGCCATGGATATTCCTGCCATGCTCAAGCGCAAGAACAGCATCATTGACCAGCTCACTAGCGGCATCGCTGGGCTATTTAAAGCCAATGGCGTTACAGCCTTATATGGCACAGGCAAGTTGCTGGCTGGCAAGAAAGTAGAGCTCACCGACAACGACGGTGTTGTGTCTGTTATCGATGCCGACAATGTTATCTTGGCTTCAGGCTCACTGCCTATTGCCATCCCCGTTGCCAAAGTTGATGGCGACTTGATTCTGGATTCCACTGGCGCCCTAGAAATTGGCGAAGTGCCCAAGCGTTTAGGTGTTATCGGCGCCGGCGTTATTGGTTTGGAGTTGGGTTCTGTTTGGAACCGTTTGGGTTCCGACGTGGTTCTGCTTGAAGCAATGGAAGACTTTTTGGCCATCATGGACAAAGGAATTGCCAAAGAATCTAAAAAAATCTTCACCAAGCAGGGTCTCGATATCCGCTTGGGTGCCCGTGTTACCGGTACCGAGATTAAAGGCAAGACTGTCGAAGTCACCTTTATGACCACCGATGGCTCCGAGCACAAAGAAACCTTCGATAAGTTAATTGTCTGTGTCGGCCGTCGCGCCTTCACCGATGGCTTGCTAGCCGACGACAGCGGTGTGGAGTTAGATGAGCGCGGTACCGTGTTTGTTAACGACCAATGCGCCACCAATATGACCGGCGTTTACGCCATTGGCGATTTGGTGCGTGGCCCAATGTTGGCCCACAAAGGTTCAGAAGAGGGCGTAATGGTTGCCGAGATTATCGC
>CAJJAS010000189.1 GCA_905182245.1 gamma proteobacterium HTCC2207
GTCAGCCCATCGTGCTGCTCAACGACCGCCAAACGATCGGTGGCTACCCTAAACTGGGATCAGTTTTATCACTGGATATTGGTAAACTGGCGCAGCTTATGCCCGGCGGCACAGTGCGCTTTGAAGCTATCAGTGTAGAGCAGGCGCATAATTTACTGGCACTGGATCACCACCAATTTCTTAATACTGCTCTTGAGAACATTCCAGAGGAAACGCTAGAGAGCAGCCTGAAAAATACAGCAAAGAGCACCAAGCCATGAACCATCTGCACATCAGCCAGCAGATCGAAGATGTGCTCACCGCCAGAAACCCCCGGGGCATGAAAACCCTACAAGCAGCACTGAGCCCTGGCTACTATTATCGCGCCGCAAAAATGCTGCAAAACATCAGCGGTCATGTATTAATTGGCACCGGTTTCCCTGTCATCAACACCTACGAAACCGACGGCCCAGTCGGAGCCATTGCACTGTATCGTGCCGTTGAAGCTTTGGGGGCCACGCCTGTATTAGTGTGCGGCGCACCTTTAGCAGACGCCATTAGTAGCGATTATCGCGTACATAAAATTACTGTCGGTGAGCCCGCAACCAGCGCTCAAGAAGCTCAGCTCGTTATCGACAGATACCAGCCCTCTTTAGTTATTTCCATTGAGCGACCGGGTATGGCAGCCGATGGCCATTACTACAATATGCGCGGCGAAAATATTAGTGAACGCTGTGCCAGCTTTGATTATTTTCTAACCCTCGCCAACTGCCCTACCATTGGCATAGGTGATGGAGGCAATGAGATCGGCATGGGCAATGTAGCTGACACCCTTACGGGCCTGAATATAATCCCCTCGGCCACCTGCTGCGACGAACTATTAATTGCAGATGTTTCCAACTGGGCAGCCCATGGATTGCTGGCCATGCTATCAGTAATTTCAGAGACAGATATGCTCGAGGGTTGGGATAATTTGGCGGTATTACAGTATCTTTCCGACCGCGGCAGCGTCGATGGCGTGACCAGAGAAAACACCTTAACTGAAGATGGGCTGCACGCAGATATTAGTGAAGAACTTATCCAAAACCTAAGAAAAATCATCAAAAAACACTAGCAGCGGGACATTCTTTCGAAATCAAAACCTCAAGAGATAGATTCTTCTGCAAACCAGTCAAAAAGAAAGGGTTATCAGGCTAATTCGCTTTGCGTATAAAGCACCCCACTGATACCATTTTTTAAAAATAATAAAGGCAGCATCATGAGCATTGCATATTTAGACGGCACCTATTTGCCATTGGAAGAAGCCAGAATATCCCCTCTGGATAGAGGATTTCTATTTGGCGACGGCATCTACGAAGTGGTGCCCTCCTATGCAGGAAGCATGGTTGGCTTTGCACCCCATATAGCACGAATGAAAAGTGGCCTGGCCGCTGTCGGCATCAATCTTGACTGGTCAGAAACCGACTGGGCTGATCTGTGTAATCGTCTTATCACCGACAATGGTGCCGGCAACCTAGGTATTTATCTCCATGTTAGCCGCGGTGCAGACACCAAACGATTTCATGGGTTTCCTGAAAACATTGCCCCTACCGTATTTGCGTTTGCCTTTGATATAGCCCCGCCCCCTATCGCCGAAAAAGCCTTGGCCCGCAGCTATAAGGTATCGACTGCCAGAGATTTACGCTGGGAGCGCTGCCATATTAAATCTACCGCGCTACTGGGAAATGTTCTACATTTTCAACAGGGCTACGAAAAAGGTCATGGCGAAACAATATTATTTAACGCCAACAATGAGCTTACCGAAGCCAGCGCCTGTAATGTATTTATTGTTAAGAATGGCACCGTGATCACCCCGCCATTAGACAATCAATTACTGCCCGGCATCACCAGAGATATAGTGCTAGATGTGTTGCGCAAAGACGGCTCCATTCCAGTCGAAGAGCGCATAGTCACCAGGGACGAAGTCACCAGTGCCGACGAAGTTTGGATTACCAGTTCCTCCAAAGAGATTGCCCCAGTAATAGCCGTCGATGATGTGCCGGTTGGCAACGGCGAAGTGGGTGATGTTTGGCTGGCCGCGCAAGCCCTATACTCAGCTAGTAAGTTTGACTACTAGCGCCATTGATTAGGTAACAAAAGCATGTCCAGACCGACCAAAGCGATTATCGACCTCCAGGCACTGCGCCATAACTTTGAGCTGGCGCAGTCATTGGCACCCCATTCAAGCACCATTCCCATGGTGAAAGCCAATGCCTATGGTCATGGCGCAGTTGAAGTAGCCAGAGCGCTGGCACCCATTGCGCCTGCCTTTGGTGTCGCCAGTATTGAAGAAGCGATTGATCTGCGGGACAACGGCATTACCCAGCCGATACTGCTGCTGGAAGGTATATTTAGCAGTGATGAAGTGTCTCTCGCAGCTCAAAATAACTTCTGGCTGATGGTCGAAAACCAGCCTCAGGTTAAAGCAATTATTAATGCCACGCTGGCACGAAAAATTAAGGTCTGGCTGGGCATGGACACCGGCATGCATCGACTAGGCTTTCAGCCCAACGAAATTCAAGCGGCCTACGATGCCCTAAGCAATAGTCACAATGTTAGCGATGATATTGTTATTACTAGTCATTTTGCCTGCGCAGACGATCTCGACAGTCAGGCCACCTCAAAACAAATCAAGAATTTTGACCTGCACCTTCCCAAGACCAACAACAAACTTTCTACAAGCCTGGCCAATTCCGCCGCAATTCTTGCCTGGCCACAGGCCCACAGAGACTGGCAGCGACCCGGGTTTATGCTGTATGGCAGCAGCCCTTTCGTCCAGCCCCAAGAAAATGCTGACCAGCTACAGGCAGTGATGAGTTTTGAATCTGCAGTTATTTCTCTGCGCAACATTAGCGCCGGAGAATCTGTCGGCTATACCGCCAATTGGACTGCTCAGCGCGACTCTACCATTGCGACTGTCACTGTAGGCTATGGCGATGGTTATCCAAGGTCTGCGCCCAACGGCACCCCTATACTCATCAATGGCGTGCGCTGCCCGTTAGTAGGGCGAGTGTCCATGGATATGATTACTGTGGATGTAACAGATCTACCTCAGGTCGCCATAGGTGATAAAACCGTGCTCTGGGGGCCTGAATTGCCTGTTAATGAAATCGCCAGCGCCTGCGGCACTATCGGTTATGAGCTACTAACGCGCATGCCAGCTAGAGTGCCTAGAGTTTATTCCTAAGGGCTCTCTATTACGTGCCGGTGTTAGGTGCTGATGTTAGGTGCCGGTGTTACATGACGAATTATCTGCAAGCTGCTACTTGCTAGCTATTCAAACTAAACATTAATGCTAAGCGCGGTGATCGACTTAACATCCTCAATCACCACATAAGTATGGGTCTGACTAATACTCTCAATACTAGATAGCTTCTCTCCCAGAAAACGCTGGTAGTGCTGCATATCCGCCACGCGAATTTTAATTAAATAATCAAACCCACCCGCCACTAGCTGGCATTCCTGCACCTCTGGCAACGCCAACATATGCTTATTAAAAATACGAACCGTCTCAGTACTGGTGTTGGTTAGCTGAACCTCGATATAGGCACAGAGAGCGGCATTGGCCTTTACCGGATCAAGTAACGCCACATACTGGGTAATAAAGCCCTCTTTCTCTAACCGTTTAACCCGCTCCAAGCATGGCGTTGGCGTCAAGTTAACCTCGCGAGCCAGATCCACGTTAGCAAGTCGGCCATTCTTTTGCAGACTATTTAAAATCCTGCGGTCTGTGCGATCTAAATCTAATACCGTCTTCATGGCTTTACCCTTCAATCTAAAAACATTAGAACAGCATAATAATCTATTAATTCGAATTTTGCAGAATTAAACCCTGCCGATAGCTAAACAATGGAGACATATCCCAATATAAATACCTGACAATGCCATATATTCGAGTGATCAAATTTTTAGGCAGAAACTCATGAACCAAACTCCTCTACGCCATAAAATCCGTCAGGCAACGCACCAGGATGAGCATCAGGCCGTTACCCAGATTCTCCACGCCAACCCCCTGTCGACCAAAGCCCGAGACAGGATATTGCAGGATTCCAGACAGCTGGTAATCAACTGTCGTGCCGATAAAAATAGCAGTGGCACGCTGGACGCTTTCTTGCTCGAATTTGGTCTGTCCAATGCCGAAGGCGTGGCGCTTATGTGTTTGGCTGAAGCCTTACTTCGCGTGCCCGATGCCCTCACCGCCGATCGTCTAATCGCCGAAAAAATTCAGGCAGGCAATTGGAATCTACATAGAGGTAAATCTGAATCTCTATTTGTAAACGCCTCGACCTGGGGGCTTATGCTCACCGGTCAGCTGGTAAGCCTCGATAGAGAAATTACTCAGGACACCGACCACTGGGTAAGACGCCTTACCGCCACCCTAGGTGAACCCGTTATTCGTGCCGCCGTTATGCAGGCGATGAAAATAATGGGCGGCCAATATGTACTGGGCCGCAACATCGCCGAAGGACTCAAGCGCGGCGCAAAAAACAATGATGCAGAGACGAGATTCTCCTTCGATATGCTCGGTGAAGGCGCCCGCAACGAAGCCGATGCCGCCGACTACCTAATAGCCTATGGCGCTGCGATTGATGAAATCGGCAAGGTTCTTCTGCATGAGAATAGCGCACGCCACAAGAGCGCAAGCCAAAAGAGCGTAAACCAAAATAGCGCAAGCCAAAACAGCCAAGGGAAAACTACCCCATCGGTCTACAGCGCCAATGGCATTTCCGTGAAGCTTAGCGCCATTCATCCTCGCTATTATTCTGCCCAGCATCAGGCGGTGATGGAAGAATTACTGCCCCGTATCAAGCAGCTGTGCCTGCAAGCCAAAAAATATAATATCGGTTTATCCATTGATGCCGAAGAAGCCTACCGCCTCGATATCTCCCTAGATATTTTTGAAGCCTTAGCAAAAGATCCCGACCTAGAAGGCTGGCAAGGCCTGGGGTTTGTTCTACAAGCCTACCAAAAGCGCGCACCAGATACGGCCAAATGGCTCATCGGCCTCGCCAAAGAAACCAACCGCCGTCTAATGATTCGACTAGTAAAAGGTGCCTACTGGGATGCCGAAATTAAACATGCTCAGGAACTAGGCCTAGAAGGCTATCCCGTGTTTACCCGCAAAGCCAACACCGATCTCTGCTACCAACATTGCGCCGGCATTCTGCTCGATGCCCAAGAAGATATTTACCCACAGTTTGCAACGCACAACGCCTACACCGCCACCATGATTTTAGAAATCGCCGGTGAGCGTGAATTTGAGTTCCAACGCCTTCATGGCATGGGACATATTCTGTACGCCCAGCTTAAAAACACAAATACCAAGCGACCATTGGCCGTGAGAGTCTATGCCCCTATTGGCAACCATAAAGATCTGCTCCCCTACCTGGTTCGCCGGCTACTTGAAAATGGTGCCAATAGCTCCTTTGTAAATCGCTTTTTGGACCATCAAACCCCGGTAGAAGAATTGCTAGAAGACACCAGAGAACAGGTCACTAGCTCATTCCCTTACCAACATAAAAAAATCGCCATCCCCGACGAAATGTTTTCTGTGGTCGGCGAGAATCGCAAAAATGCGGTGGGTATCGATTTAGATTCACCCTTAGAATCAGCGGCCTTACTCAACACAGTAAACGACACCAGTGAATTACTTTCTCACCCTATTATTAACGGCAAAGAAATCAAAGGCGAACTGCAACCCGCCTACAACCCAGCAGACCAAAGCCAGCTCATCGGGTATTTTTCTAAAGCCAACGAAGCAAGCATAGTAGACTCATTGCAATCCGCCCATGCACAACAGCCGGCATGGAATGCACTGGGCCACAGTGCTCGCGCCGACCTACTCGACAAAGTCGCGGACCTTATGGAGAGAGACTGCGCCAAACTAATGGGCGTAGTGGCAATGGAAGCTGGTCGCACATTGGCCGATGGTATTTCAGAAGTGCGCGAAGCGATAGATTTCTGCCGGTACTACGCATTACAAGCCAGATCATTACCCGCTCACAACCTACAGGGTCAGGGTGTGTTTCTGTGCATTAGCCCCTGGAATTTCCCATTGGCAATATTTGTCGGCCAGATCGCTGCCGCACTAGCCGCAGGTAATACCGTTATCGCCAAACCCGCTGCCCAGACCCCAGCTATTGCTGCCTGTGCCGTCAGACTATTCCATGCAGCCGGTGTTCCAGGTGCAGCTTTGCAACTGCTGCTCGGCAGTGGCTCGCAGATAGGTAAGCTACTAGTTGGCGACAGCCGCATTGCAGGCATCGCCTTTACCGGCTCGACCGATACAGCACAAAGTATTAATAAACAGCTCGCGGCACGACCCGGAAAACCGATTCCGTTTGTCGCAGAAACTGGCGGCCAAAACTGTATGGTGGTTGATTCAACGGCCTTACCAGAGCAGGTTGTTGATGATGTAATCTCCTCCGCGTTCCAAAGCGCAGGTCAACGCTGTTCAGCACTTCGGGTGTTATTTATCCAATCTGATATCGCCGATAACACGTTAAAAATGCTTGCAGGCGCCATGGCTTCCATGAAGGCCGGCGACCCAAGATTACTCGCCAGCGATCTCGGCCCCGTGATTGATAGTGGTGCTCAAGCCGAACTACAGACCCATATTGATCGCATGCATGCAGAGGCGAAATTCATCGCCAAAGTAGAACTCGATGAAGACTGTGCCAATGGCAGCTTTATCGCTCCCCATGTATTTGAAATCAACTCCCTAGACCAACTTACCGAGGAAGTGTTTGGTCCTATACTTCATGTTATTCGTTTCTCTTCAGATCAGCTCGGCGCAGTCATCAACCAGATCAATAACACTGGCTACGGTCTCACCCTCGGCATTCACAGTCGCATCGAAGCCTTTGCTGAAACGGTATTTCGCAACACCATCGCCGGTAATACCTACATCAATCGCAACATGGTGGGCGCTGTTGTTGGTGTGAATCCATTCGGTGGTCGTGGACTATCTGGCACGGGCCCAAAAGCGGGCGGCCCGAATTATTTGATGCGCTTTTCAGTCGAGACAGTAAAGCTAGAAAATAAAAATTCATTTGTCGTTGATTTGCAGAACCGTAAATCACCCAACCCAAATACAGTGGCTCAGGCACAGAAAGCTTTACAGAAATGGCAAGCAACCTCGATTGATAGTCGTCTCTCTATTTTACAGGGCGCTATCTCTAATAAAACAACGCGGGAATTTTTACCTAGGCTTGACGCTATCGCCAGAGAGAAATTGGCCAACCCAATACAGCTGCCAGGGCCAACCGGAGAAGATAACCGTCTGTCTCTCCATGGTCGCGGCATTATGGTATTGGCCGCTACAGAATCCGATTCAGTGACCGACACACAGAAGCAGATTGCCTGCGCCCTACTCTG
>CAJJAS010000190.1 GCA_905182245.1 gamma proteobacterium HTCC2207
TGGTGCTGCTGAATATATTCACGACAGCTAGTCACTGCATCGCCACCCAAGTGGGTCGAGTCAGTTCGCATATAGGTAATGTAGCCGGCTTCATAGAGACGCTGGGCCATCATCATGGTTTTCTTAACGCCAAAGCCAAGCCTGGTACTAGCTGCCTGCTGTAACGTTGAAGTGATAAAAGGTGCAGAGGGCTTCGACTTAGTCGGCTTGTCTTCACGCTTACTCACCGCGTAATCGGCTTCCCGCAATGAAGCCAGCGCCGTATCCGCCTGCTCTTGATTGACCGGACGGAAGGCCTTGCCCAGATGGCGTCTTACATCAAAGCGAACCTTTAACTCGTCGTTGTCTTTCTGTTCACGCTCTTCTAGGTCTGCCTGAACGGTCCAGTATTCCTCGGGAATAAAGGCACGAATCTCGCGCTCCCGCTCTACAATCATTTTTAGGGCAACCGACTGCACCCTGCCAGCAGAAAGTCCGCGACCGACTTTTTCCCACAGCAGCGGTGACACCATAAAGCCCACCACGCGATCGAGAAAACGTCTGGCCTGCTGAGCATCGACCCGAGCCGTGTTTAACTTGCCCGGATCTTCAAAGGCTTTACGAATAGCCTTCTTGGTAATTTCGTTAAATACAACACGCTTATAACGGCTGTCATCACCACCTATTACCTGAGTCAGGTGCCAGGCAATGGCTTCCCCCTCGCGATCCATATCCGTCGCGAGGTACACAGTGTCGGCATTCTTAGCCAGTTTTTTGAGTTCCGCGACCACCTTCTCTTTACCGGGAAGGGTTGCGTATTCTGCTTTCCAGTCATTGTCTGGATCTATACCCATACTATTAATAAGCTGGGATTTGGCTTTTTTGGCGCGGTGGACAATCTTGTCTTCAGGAGACAGCTTGCGAGTGATCGCCGCCTGTCGGGCACGCTCTTTAGGATCTGTAGTCGTACGATTAGCGCCTGTTGGCAAATCGCGAATATGGCCAACACTGGATTTAACAATGAAGTCATCCCCCAGATACCGGTTGATGGTTTTGGCTTTGGCTGGTGACTCTACAATAACTAAAGACTTACCCATAGTAGGACTCGATTCCTTAAATTCGGCACCGCTTTCATTTAAAAACGATACGATAATTAGCTAATCTGACTCAATTGATCAGTGCAAGGTGCGCATATATACTTGCTTGATTACCCATAGGTCAAGCATCAATGACAAATTTCTTCAGCTTTTTTTCTGAGTGCCTGTAAATTTTCACTCATTTTTTGTAGGTCTTGGGCATTGCCCCGTTCGTCCCAGATCAAGCCTATGCCTGCTCTATTGGCAATTACTCCCGTCACGCCCGAGGGCATTTGCGGAATAATTTCGCCGAGTAAAGAGTCCCATACCGGATCAGCCTGATGATGAGTCCAGCGCCATCCCTCACAATGAGAATCCCAGCCACGCTGACTAAACCGCTGTAAAACCCAGCTCTGATCACAGTCTCTCTGCAGCCAGGGCATCCTATAACAGACGGCCTCCAAGGCTTTTTCATCTTCTCGAGCGTCCGGACGACGATGCAGACTCACCTGAATCGACAATGTGTTAGCCAGACCTCGCAGCTCGGTCATACGCTTAGAATGTGGCGACTGCTTGAGCCACATCAATGGTGATATCACCACAGCGATTATAAATAGTATTAACAACCAGCTCATTTCGGACTACTCTTACTCTTTATAGGAAGACAATAAATAACTTCTCAAACTACGAGGCTTTACATCATGTCTGTTTACAAACATATCTTAATTGGTTTGGATCTTTCGCCAGAATCACAGCAAGTGATAGACCGCGTCAAGTTTCTTTTTGCCGACAGCGACACACAAATATCCATTTGCCATGTTCTCGAGCCACTGGCGTTTACCTATGGCGGCGATATCCCCGTCGATCTATCCGATGTCCAGGCCCAGCTTCAGCAACAGGCTACCGGACGACTTGAAGCCCTAGCCGCGCAAATTAATGTCAGTCAAGAAGACCAACATATTATTCTTGGCCACCCGGCACAGGAAATGCACAATATGGCCAAAGAAAATGACATCGACCTTATTGTTGTAGGCAGCCATGGTCGTCACGGATTGGCGCTTATTTTTGGGTCTACAAGTAATTCGGTCCTGCATGGCGCTACCTGTGATGTTCTGGCAGTGAGAATTACCGAGTAAAGCCCCGCCCATGCTCGTAATTTGATTCCTTAACTGGTAAGTTTGGAAGCAATATCAGATCTATCAGTAAGGAATCCCATTATCAGTCTACACCGCGCCATGACGTCACAGTCACCGATGCTGATCAGTCTATGCTCTGCGTTAAACGGCAGGCTAAAAGCCATATTAAGCGTCGCTGTAATAATAGTAGCCTCAGCAACGTTTGGCTCCAGCGTCTATGCTCAGAGCAAATCGGCTTCAGACAGCGAACATTTAAACCAGCAGCGGGAACTCTATCGCCAATCAATCAAACTGATCGGCAAAGGTGACTGGCGGGCTGTGCGCAAACAGCGCCAGCAACTTGTGGATTACCCGCTCTACCCTTACCTCGTCTATGCCGAACTCCTGGCCGACCTGCGCTATTCAAAACGTGCCGACATTGCGGCCTATCTAGACACCTATTCAGGCACCGTCAAAGCTCGTTTTTTGCAGGGCAAGTGGCTGGACTATTTAGCCCGTCGCGGTCATTGGCAAACCTATATAACTACCTATGGCATGCACGACTATGTGGCTAACAGTAGCCGACAGTGTAATTTTTATCTCGCCCAGTATCGTCTTGGCAATAAACCCGAAGCCCTGCAGGGTGGCCTGCAACTCTGGGCCCAGGGTAAGTCACAGCCGAAAACCTGCGACAAACTATTTGGCATTTTAATTAAGGGTGGCCATATTAGTGAGAGTCTAGCCTGGCAGCGTTTTAATGAAGCCATACTCAGCCACCGCTATCAGCTGGCGCACTATCTAAAACGTTTTTTCACCAGCCCCAGTTATAGCAAGCGTTATGACCTCTACTACAATGTTGACCGCGACCCCAAGCGTGTCGGTAAGTACAAAAATTTTCAAGAGCGCAATCAGGATGAACTCAATATCCTTGAACATGGTCTCAAGCATTTAGCCCGTAAAGACCCTAACCGCGCACTTAAGCACTGGAGCCGTTACCAACAGACCCACGAGTTTAGTCATGCTGCCCGCGCAACCATAATCAGTGCGATTGTTAAGGCTCTCTATAGAGACGGCCATACCAGCGCCGCAGACAGTTACCATGTCGACCATCTAAAGCTGCTCAATCAAACCCTCGAAGGCCAGGTGACCGAATGGCGTATTCGCGAAGCCCTGAGAGATCTTGACTGGCCAACCGTTCGAAAATGGCTGGCACGGCTGCCCAAAGAAAACCAAGAGCAAACCACCTGGCGCTACTGGACCATTCGCAGCATGGAGAGCGACCCGGCCAGCACCTTAAATCCTCACATTGAAACCCTCACCAGAAGCCTCGCCAAAGAGCGAGATTTCTTCGGCTTTCTCGCCAGTGAAAAGCTCGACCAGGATTACAGTATCAATCACAACCCAGTGCCCATTGATGAAGAGCGCATTAATAAGCTCGCAGCTAACCCAGCCATGC
>CAJJAS010000191.1 GCA_905182245.1 gamma proteobacterium HTCC2207
GCGAATCTGATGAGTGCGGCCGGTTTCTAGCTTGAGCCGCACAAATGTGTGGCCTTCAAAACGCTCTAAAACGCGATAATGGGTGCGGGCCTCTTTACCATCGGAGATAACGGCCATCTTGGTACGCTGTTTGGGATGCCTGCCAATTTTCTGGTTTACCAGACCACCGCCGATCATGACGCCGCTAACCACGGCCTCGTATTCACGGCGTACGGTTCTTGCCTGAAGCTGCGACACCAAATCTGTATGTGCCTGCAGGGTTTTGGCAACCACCATTAGGCCAGTCGTATCCTTGTCGAGACGATGAACAATGCCGGCTCTGGGCACAGAGGCTAGTTGTGGGCAATGGAAGAGCAATGCGTTGAGCACAGTGCCATCGCGATTACCTGCCGCTGGATGAACCACAAAGTTGGCCGTCTTGTTAATCACCAGAATATGGTCGTCTTCATACACAATATTAAGTGGGATATCTTCCGCTACCCAGTCACCCTCAGCTTTAAGCTCTGCATTAATGGTTAGTACTTCGCCTCCCAGCAGTTTCTGCTTGGGCACCTGCTGCTGGTCATTGACTCTAAGCTGACCCTCTTTAATCCACTGCTGGAGCCGCGACCGAGAAAAGTCTGAGAACAGTTCCGAGGCCACCTGATCGAGGCGGCGCCCACAGGCGTCGTGGGGTACTTCGGCTGTCAGTTCGATAATTGACGGATCACTTGGCGTTGGGCTGGGCTGATTCACTAAAATATTCCAAAATATAGAAAGATAATTGCGGTGAGAAAAATTGGTTTAAGAGAACAATTGGTTTAAAAAGTGCGCTGTGGTTAAATACCGAACTTCGTCGACTAACCACTCGATTTCGTCTCTGGCTGGGAATATTACATGAAAAGCATACCGTTTATTTTGTTGATTTTGAGTTTGTCACTGACGTCTGGCTGTTCTTGGCTTGGATGGGGTGAGGAAGAGACAACTGAAGATGACGTAGATGGTTATACCGAACGAGATTTCTACGAAAAAATTCAGTCGAGCCTGAATGCCAGTAACTGGACTGTGGCTATTACCAATCTGCAGCTTCTTGAGTCTCAGTTCCCCTTTGGCAAGTACGCCGAGCAGGCTCAGCTTGAGCTTATGTTTGCCCAGCATCGATCCGGCGATAACGAATCTGCCATTGAAGCCGCCGACCGGTTTGTGCGCCTGCACCCTCAGCATCCCAATGTTGACTACGCGTTTTATGTAAAAGGCCTGTCTGAAATTGCTGCCACGTCTGGGTTTTTCGATAGCTTTATGCCAACCGATAACACCTTGCGTGATATTGGTACCGCCCGCGACGCCTTTGCCACATTGACCGAGCTGCTCTCTAGATTCCCCAAGAGCCCCTATGCTGCTGATTCACGCAAACGCCTTATCAACCTGCGTAACCAGCTAGCTCGCGCAGAAATTCATGCGGCCAATTATTACTTTGCTCGCGGGGCCTATTTGGCTGCTGCGAATCGCGGCCGCTTTGTGGTAGAAAACTTTCAGCAGTCTCCTGCCGTTCCAGATGGTCTAGCCGTTATGGTTCAAGCGTATTATATGTTGGGTATGCAAGACCTCGCAGACAACTCGATAAAGGTGATGGCGGCGAACTATCCCGAGCACCCTGCTCTCGATGAGAATGGCATGTTTGATTATGAGAAACGCCTGCTGAAAACCAATGATTCATTCCTGGATAAAATTACCTTTGGTCTGATCAAAAGACCTCAGCCGCCTGCGTTTGATACCCGAAACATCTACAACAAAGCGATTCGTGATGCTGAGTTGATAGAAAATAATGGCGAAGCACAGCAACCAAAGCGCTCTGTCTGGAGCTGGTTAACCTTTGGCCTGGCTGACTAATCACTGACCCATTCCAGGTCGGCTACAGGTACAGATGAACAAACAAACAATTATTGATGAGATGCGGGTTCTACCCGACATTGACCCCGAGTTCGAGATCCAGCGTCGGGTTTCTTTTATTCAAGACCAGCTGCTAGCCTCGGGCTGCAAATCTCTGGTGTTAGGCATTAGCGGCGGTGTTGATTCTTCAACCTGCGGCCGACTGGCGCAACTCGCTGTCGATGGCCTTAATCAAACAACAAATTCAAGTGACTATCAATTTGTCGCGGTGCGCCTGCCCTATGGTGTGCAGCAAGACGAAGATGATGCTCAAACCTCACTTAGCTTTATTCAGCCGAGCAAAAGCCTGACGGTTAATATCAAAGCTGGCACTGACGCGATAAACGCCAGTGTTTGCGAGACCCTAGCCGACAATGGCCTGCTGCCCAATGAAGCAGCGGTAGACTTTGCCAAGGGTAATGTAAAAGCTAGAGCGCGTATGACCTCTCAGTATGAAATTGCCGGCATGCTCGGTGGCCTGGTTTTAGGTACGGATCATTCTGCCGAAAACATTACTGGCTTCTACACCAAATTTGGCGATGGCGCCTGCGACCTAGCGCCTTTATTTGGCCTGAGTAAACGTCAGGTACGTCAGCTTGCCAGCACTATGGGTGCACCAGACTCTCTGGTATTCAAAACCCCAACCGCTGACCTTGAATGTCTGAGTCCGCAAAAAGAAGACGAGCAGGTATTAGGTGTGTCTTACGAGAATATTGATAACTTTCTTGAAGGCCGAGACGTTGCAGCCGACATTGCTGAGCGCCTAATTAGCATCTACACAAAAACGCAACACAAGCGCCTCCCTATCGCCACGATCTATGACTGATACCTGCGACTGACTCCAGCGACTAATGGCAGCACCTGGGAAGGCACACAGCATAGTTCACAGATAAGCGGTTAAATGAACGCAGCGGGGCCATAGGGGCATATTTAACAGATTTTCAATACCTTATGCTGAAAGAAGTCCAGCCTCTCGTCGGCTCGAGAGTCCGCCGTAACCGTAACCCTGAAGATTAATTTTTCGCTCCGCAAGAAACGCAGCTCAAGAGGGTGCGGGCATAGACACTAGAATAGACATATTAGAAAAGGTGACGGATTATTGGATCAGCGTAAGAGCACTGTGGTGTCTAAATGACTTAATCCGTTAACTCGCTTATTTTTAAACGTGAATGTAACTTCCCTTTGGATTGCAGTGAAGCACAGCCAATTGCCCATAGAGAGAGTGGATATGTTTAAAACGAGAGTGAGGTCCCACATCGGGGCATGGCGACATCACACATGGACTACTACAGAAGTATCAAGACAGTGGACTCTTTAGCTAGAAGATGACTAAAGGCGTTAACAAAATCCCTGCGGCCAGGTACTAGGTAGAGACGTTGTTGATATCAAATACAGCTCGATCTCTAGCGATCTCTTCGGCAACTACATTTAGATCGGCGGTTAGAACACCAAAGCTGGTGGCGCAAAGCAGCATGGCAGCGGCCAGTTCAAATGACTCCTCCCAGAAATCGGAGTGTTCGATAGGCACATACTTTTTATCAAAAACCTCACTGAAAACAGCGTAGCAGAGGGCGGCGAGAATAATATATTTGATGGATCGTTTGTCTAAGTAATAGCCAGCATGTTGAATGTAATGCCGACAGTGAAAAACTAATCTCAATAGCAATCCAGTAAGGGGAACCAAGTAAAGCGCTCGCCCATCACCGGCAAACAAAAATATAACTGATTCAGGAACATTAAATTGTTCAACATCTAGCTCGCGAAAAACAAATGCAAATGCCAGTAATGCCATAAAAGAAGGTAAGGTTTCGTTAGCATAATCAGTAGAAATTGCAGCATGCACGAAGCCAACAAATGCAGTGCAGAGTAAAACCACCTGAAGGTTTTCCATTAAGCCGTTTTCTGCATACAAATGAACATGTCCGAGAGACATTGCAAAGTACGCTATCGCGCTAGTGGCTATCAGCCAAGCTGTGAGTAGACCGAAAAATGGTCGAGTGGAAAGCTTCTTTATATGGTACATCTGGTGTCATTTTGCAATTAGCTGGGGTGGAAGGTATCAATGACGCCCTATAAAGTCCAGAAGATAACGACCATTGCAATTGACAATTAGGCTTGATACAGAGCTTAAAGGCGATACATGCTGCCTATTTTCATCGCAGCCTTTGAATGTGCTACTAAGAGCGAGAAGGAAGAGGCTGAGCAGAAAAGGCTAAGCACACTACATTGAGAGTCATTCCCGGAAGCGGTAGGAACACGCAGACTCGAACTGCGGACCCCTTGTATGTCATACAAGTGCTCTAACCAACTGAGCTATGCTCCTATGGCTTCCGGGAGAAGCATTTTACACAGCGACCCCTTTGGGAACAACCAGAATTTTTGCTCAGCTCAAAGTGAGTGGACTGAGCAATCAAACTGGCTGAGATACCCGGAAACTAGGCCTCTTCGCCGCTAACAATCTTGCTGGGTTGACCCATATTTATTGCCGCCAAGAGCAATAAACCCGCAAATATGGCCAAATTCTTCACGAAATTCTGCATTTCATGCTTGGCATCGATGCCCTCATAAACGTTCCAAAAATCATGCAGATTAACGTTAATCAATACCACCATTGCGGCTAAACCAAGCGCAGAGACCAGGACCTGTCGATTGGCAAAAATGCATAGACTAGCCGCTATTTGAAGCACCCCTGCAAGGGCCAACAGTATGGGGACCATTGTCATTCCATGGCTTTCCATCAGCGCTACATGCCGATCCCAGTCCATAAATTTCATGACGCCGGGTAGAAAAAAGTAAAGAGCCAATAAACATCGGCCTGTATGGAGTAATGCGTTTTGCATTTTAAATCCTTATTATTATTTTTTGAGCGTGGAATATAACCACGGCCAGCAGGAAATTCAATGTAATTGAGACTAGTATTAGGGTATTCGCAAAGGCTTTTGAATGGCCTGTTTGATATTGGAAGTCAGTGACTGTATTAAAAGGACGCTAGGATGCTCCAACCAGTAATAATAGCCGGTGGTTCCGGAACTCGCCTTTGGCCCCTCTCAAGAAAACTCTACCCCAAACAATTTCTGCCATTAACGGGCGACAAGACAATGCTGGAGCTCAGTGTCTGCTGACAGCCAATGTCTTTTTTAACCAATCGCGCTTAATAATGCCTTTCCGTGTGCATTTCTTCCTAAAAGCAAAGCTGTAATACGCAAACCTAGTGGATTTTCAAATAGCCCTGAACGGCTGGTACTAAAGAATTAGAGCGCAGCATTAGAGTGTTAGGAGACTAGGCTTTTTTGTCGCAACTGCGTCAGTAAGTCTCTGGTTTTTGCAGCATCTTCAAACTCTAGATCAC
>CAJJAS010000192.1 GCA_905182245.1 gamma proteobacterium HTCC2207
ACCAATGTAATTTCAGAGGGTGAAGTTCAGCAGATGGCTAATGCTGGCAATGCGAACATCAGTGAAGAGACTTACTTTGAGGTTATTTACCGCAAAACAGCGAAATTATTCGAGGCGGCCGCTCAGACGGGCGCAAACCTAGCTGGTGTAGATCAGAATGCGATGGCCGATTATGGCAAGCATCTGGGGATGGCGTTTCAAATTGTTGACGACGTGCTGGACTACCAGGGTGATGCGCAGAGCATAGGTAAAAATGTTGGCGCTGACCTAGCGGAGGGCAAAATGACCTTGCCGCTAATTTTTGCCCGAGACAAGGTTGATGCTCACCAGCGCGCACTGATTTGTAGCGCGATAGAAAACAAGAGTACGGAAAATTTCTCGGCTGTCCTTGAGGCAGTGAAGACTTCTGGTGGTATTGCCTACAGTCTAAAGCGTGCACAGATGGAAGCGGATCTCGCCAAACAGGCGCTGCAGGGACTGCCCAACAGTCAGTTTAAAACAGTGATGAGCGAGCTGGCTGATTTCTCGGTTACCCGCCCAAGCTAGTAGCCCTGCAATTGCACCTCGGCATTCGACTTTTCAACTTTCAATGGCTTTTCCCGCATGGTCTATACTCTGTTGTTTTAGAGAGCTTGGCGAAGCACTAACTAACGAAACCAACCTTTGAAACTCTATAAAACAATCTCGACTGTTTGTTAATTTAATGTATAGTGCTTTTAATGAAAAGATCTAGAGTGCTTTGAGATGCAGTTGCTGGAGATCGCAACCGAAATACTGATCTTTAAATAGTCGTTATTCGGTAACGGCGTCTGGTAACGGGGATAGATTTTGTTAGTATCTTTCCCTGACTTTAATGAATTATTTTTATATCTAAGAATTAGGAGAATTGAGTGATAATCGGGATTCCTTCGGAAATCAAAACCGGTGAGAAACGTGTCGCCATGTCCCCTGCTAATGTCCAGTCTCTGACTGACAAAAGCGTAAAGGTACTTATTCAAGCAAATGCAGGTAGTGCAGCAGGCTACCCAGATGCAGAATACACGGCTGCGGGCGCAACCATCACCGCAGATCGCGCAGAGATATTTGCCAGTGCAGATATTATTTTGCAAGTTCAGAGCTTCGGCTCAAATAATGAAAACAGTGACGATGATCTAGCGCTTATTCGTAAGGGCCAGTTGATCATCGGCATGATGGATCCATTGGCATCGCCCCAGGCAGCGCAAGCAGTTGCAGCCAAGGGTGCCACTGCCATTGCTCTGGAACTGGTACCTCGTATCAGCCGTGCCCAGAGTATGGATGTACTCTCTTCTATGGCTACCTTGGCGGGCTATAAAGCCGTGCTGATGGGTGCCTCTGCAGCGCCACGAATTTTCCCCATGCTTATGACCGCCGCCGGTACCTTAAAACCAGCGCGCGTACTTATTATGGGTGTTGGTGTGGCGGGCTTGCAGGCCTGTGCAACGGCCAAGCGCCTCGGCGCTGTGGTTGAAGCCTATGATGTGCGCCCCGCGGCTCGCGAGCAAATCCTCTCAGTCGGTGCCAAGCCTGTAGAACTCGACTTAGATACGGGCGAGTCTGAAGGTGCTGGTGGCTATGCGAAAGAGCAGGGCGAAGACTTCCTGCGTCGTCAGCGAGAGTTGATGACCGAAGTAGTAGCCCAGCAAGATATTATTATTACCACAGCGGCAATCCCCGGTGCCAAGTCACCGATTCTGGTAACTGAAGATATGGTTAAAGCCATGAAGCCTGGATCTGTGATTGTCGATCTGGCCGCCGAACGCGGTGGTAACTGTGACCTTACCGAACAGGGTAAAACAGTGGTTGCTCATCATGTAACTATTTTGGGGCCAGAAAATGTGCCCTCAGAATTGGCCTATCACGCCAGCCAGATGCTGGGTAAAAACATGCAGACATTACTTGAGTTGATTCTCGACGATGAGGGTAACCTCAGTCTTGATTTTAACGACGAGATTGTTGCCGGTACCGTTGTTGCCCATGAGGGCGAGGTTCCACATCCGCATATGCGCAAGCTACTCAACCTGCCAGAGCTGCAGCCACAATTACAGAAAGAAGGGGCATAAACCATGGAAATCCTGATTCTATTACTGGCGCTATTTGTGCTGTCGTTATTTCTCGGTGTTGAACTTATCACCAAGGTCCCACCCACATTGCACACGCCGTTGATGTCCGGAACCAATGCGGTATCTGGTATTACACTGGTTGGCGCACTGTTAGCAGCAGGCACCAATGGCTCGCCCATGCTCGTCAATGTGCTGGGTTTTATCGCGGTGACACTGGCCACTATTAACGTAGTGGGTGGCTATCTTGTAACCAATCGCATGCTTGCCATGTTTAAGAGGAAGTAAGCGATGAACCCTAATCTGATTAATTTTATCTACCTAATTGCCGGCGTACTGTTTATTCTCGGCATTAAAGGCCTGACCAAACCAAAGACGGCAGTGCGCGGCAACATGCTGTCAGCACTGGGCATGTTATTGGCCGTGGCAGTTACCCTCCTGACCATAAACGACGTCGACTATCGCTTTATTGTAGCTGGCGTGGCGGTGGGTTCAATCGTTGGCGGCGTAATGGCCCTGCGTATTCAAATGACGTCGATGCCGCAGATGGTTGCTCTGCTCAAT
>CAJJAS010000193.1 GCA_905182245.1 gamma proteobacterium HTCC2207
GCTAGCCTGCTTAATAGCAGTCTTGGCATCCAGCTCCGATGCCTCATAGGCTCCGCCTACTAGACTGGTCGCTATGCTGCTATCTGCCAACTCATCATAGAGCGCACGTTTCGGCACCTGGCCGGCACAGACAATCACCGTGTCCACGTCAAGCACCTGGGGCACGCCCTCAATACTAATATGCAAACCCTGATCATCGACTCTGTTGTATTCAATACCATTCATCATTTGCACACCGCGCTTGCCAAGCGACATACGATGTGTCCAGCCAGTGGTTTTACCTAGGCCGCGACCTACTGGCGTCGATTTACGCTGCAATAGAAACACCTGACGATCTGCGGCTTCTACCTGAGGAACCACACCAGTCACGCCACCGCGAGGATGGTTGGTAAAATCAATGCCCCACTCTCTAGCAAACACCTCTTTATCCATGGCAGCAGAAACGCCTTTGTGCATAATCAGCTCGGAGACATCGAAACCAATACCGCCGGCACCCATCACAGCTACTTTTTTGCCCACCGCAACATTGCCGCGAATCACATCCACATAGCTCACTACTTTCGGGTGATCAATACCTTCAACCTCTGGCGTGCGTGGCGTAATGCCCGTGGCAACTACCACATGATCATAGCCACCGTTTTTTAAATCCTCCGCACAGACCTTGGTATTCAAGCGCACATCCACATGATGTACTTCCAACATGCGCGAATAATATCTCAGGGTTTCGTAAAACTCTTCTTTGCCCGGGACCTGCTTGGCCAGATTAAACTGCCCACCAATCTCGCTGCCCGCATCATAGAGTGTTACCGAATGACCACGCTCGGCTGCCACGGTGGCATAGGCCAGACCCGCTGGGCCGGCACCGACTACCGCTATTTTCTTGGGCGCCGCGCTGGGCTCGTAATTTAAAAAAGTTTCGTTAAGGGCTCTCGGGTTAACCAAACAACTAATTTCCTTGCCTTCAAAACCATGGTCTAAACAGGCTTGGTTACAACCGATGCAGGTATTAATTTCATCTTCACGACCTTCAAACGCCTTTTTAACCAGCTCTGCATCCGCCAGCATGGGCCTTGCCATAGAGACTAAATCTGCATCCCCGTCGGCCAGTACTTTCTCAGCCACATCGGGCATGTTAATTCGATTGCTCGTAATAGTAGGAATGCTGAGCTCTTTACGCAGACGCCCGGTGACACCGGAGAATGCTGCGCGAGGCACCATGGTCGCAATCGTCGGTACCGCAGACTCGTGCCAGGTAAAGTGCGTGCTAATAATAGTCGCACCAGCTTTTTCCATTTCTTTGGCCAGCAATACCACCTCATCCCAAGACATGCCGCCCTGCAACATGTCCATGGCCGCGATACGGAAAATCAAAATAAAATTCTCGCCCACTTCGGCACGACATCGACGCATAATTTCTAAGGGAAAGCGCATACGGTTTTCGTAACTACCGCCCCACTGGTCTTCGCGCTGATTAGTTTTCTCAACCAAAAAGGTGCTCAGTAGATAGCCCGCGGAACCAATAATTTCTACGCCGTCATAACCAGCCAACTTGGCCATTTTGGCGCAGTTAACATGGTCATCAATTTGTTTCTGTACGCCGGCTTCGTCAAGCTCATTGGGCACCATTCGTGAAAGGCGCGAAGGCACCGCTGAAGGGCCAACCATCGTTGGCGTATGAGCCAAAGGGCCTGCATGGAGTATCTGCATACAAATCTTAATACCTGAGTCCACGGCATGCACTGCTTCAGTCACCTGACGATGTCCAATGGCATGTTCAGGGGTCGACATCTCTGAGCCCATACTGCCTTCTTCGTTAGGGCTTATACCACCGGTGATCATCATGCCAACACCACCCTTAGCGCGCTCGGCAAAATAAACGGCTAGGCGCTCAAACCCGCCCTCAACTTCTTCCAAGGCCGTGTGCATGGAACCCATGATTACGCGATTTTTGAGTTGGGTAAAACCCAAGTCTAGTGGTGTAAAAAGATTGGGGTATTTTTTGTGGTCGGGGGCATTGGCGGTGGTGCTAGCTGTCATGACTAATTCTCTTTATTGTTCATTTGTTATTGTTTATTTAGCGCTTTATATCAGACTACTTAGGAGGCTGATACTAATCTACTTTTGGCAGTGCCGACGGCGAATCGTATTGAGTCGCACGCTGAAATCCTGGCCGCGCTTTCAGTCGCTCGTAATAGGCTAGCGTATTAGGCTTAAAGCCATCGCTTAACTTAAGGAATTCTGCAAAGTACAGGGCAAAACCCACTGCAATATCTGCAATAGTAAAACGGTCGCCACAGAGAAACTCTCGCTCGGCCATAGCCGTCTCTACTGTGCGCAGACGCGAGTGGAACCACTTACTGTAATCGTCAGCAACCTTAGGCAATCGCGTCGCCTCTGGCTCAAGAATGGTGTATCTCAACACCAATGTCTGAGGAAAAGTGAGGGTCGCATCACTGCGATGCAGCCAATTAAGATAGCTGCCATAGTCCGGCTCATCGACACCAATGGCTAAGTTGGAGAGTCCAGAGCCCGCGGAACCATATCTATCAACGAGATACTGGCTAATACCTGCAGACTCCGTCATCTGAACCTGAGTGTCCGAACCGTCAGCACCGTCAGTAAAAAACGGCACCGTGCCAATGGGGTTCATGTCGGTATAACCAGCATGCACAAAACGTGGCGGAAACTTCATCACTTCCAACTCAAAATCCAACCCCATCTCTTCTAATGTCCACAGGGGGCGAATTGATCGCGAACCAGCGCAGTGCCAAAGTTTAAGTGCCATTATGCTTCCTCATTCTGTTCAGTAATTTCAATTAGTACATCATCTGCCGCGACCTGCTTACCCGCAACCGCAGTTACCTCTGCCACGGTGCCGTCGATCTCTGCCACAATTTCGTAGTGCATTTTCATAGCTTCCAGCACGGCCAGAGTTTGGCCTTTTACTACGGTATCTCCGGGCTTAACTAGTACTTCCAGTAGCAGCCCATGCATTGGTGAGATAACTCGGCCACCACCGGCTGCATCCTCTACTACGCCATCAACAAGAATCATATCCTTGAAGAACGCGCCCCGACCTGCGATGGAACAGTGCAGCTGACCTTTGACCGGTGACATATAGGTCGCCGTTAGCGTTGCGCCATCGACCATTATCTTGGCGCTGTTATTTTCAATGGATAGATCAGTGGCCAGCATAACAACTTCTACGTCTGCCTCAATACTGGCAACATCGAATACGCGGTATGTCTCTGGGCCGGTTGGCGTTATGCCCAGATCATGGGTCAACTCCCCGAACTGATATTGCTTACGAGACACTATGGCACTGGCGCTAGCCCAGTTCTTCAAGCTCGCACTAACCAGTACGCTGTGATCAAACAGTTTTCTGTGTTCTAGAGCTAATTCAATCACCGCGGCAACCGCACTGTCAGCAAAGCTAGGTGGCACCTGCTGTAAATCCTCTGCCGAGAACTCTTCAGCAATAAACGCAGTGGTCGCAGCACCATCAATAAAGCGCTGCTTTTCGAGGCATTGAATCAGAAAATTCTTATTGTTGGGCGTGCCAAACAATACGGTTTCTTTTAGCGCTTCGATCAATCGTAAACGTGCACTTTCGCGATCGGGGCCATAGCCAATAACCTTGGCCACCATCGGGTCATAGAACGGACTGATAGCCTGACCTGTGCAGATACCGGCATCAACGCGCACGCCAACACCAGTGGCTGGCTGCCATAATTCAACAGGACCAGAGGCAGGTAAAAAGTCTTGGCTCGGATCTTCTGTGTACAGGCGCACTTCTATAGCAGCGCCTTCTAGCTTTACATCATCTTGGCTCATACCCAGAGGCTCGCCCTGGGCAACGCTAAGTTGTAACGCCACC
>CAJJAS010000194.1 GCA_905182245.1 gamma proteobacterium HTCC2207
TGCGACCCATAATCTTTCACTAAGAGCAGGTCGCCGCTGCGCTCGAATTCCGCGCCTAGTTCAATATGGCGTCGAGACAGCTGGCTGCGGCGCGTGACCTCTGTTGGCATAATACTGCTCATCGCTATAGCTCCTGACGTAACGTGTCTGGGTCATAAAACGGCAGTTTTACAACCTCGGCAGTCACTCGCACACCGCCAGATGATTTAATAATAAATGTGCTGCCTGCCTGAGTATTCTCTGGGGTGACATAGGCCAGACCAATGGGCTTTTGTAATGTTGGGGAATAGTTACAGGAGGTCACTCGCCCGGTCATCTGCTCGCCGTCTAGAACCAGATGGCTCTCTTTGGGAATAGGGGCATTTAAGTCATTGACTACAAAACCCACCAGACTGCGTAGCTGAGGTTTTTTCTCAAGTTCGGTAAGAGTTCTGCCGCCGACAAAAAATGGCTTCTTGCGACTGACGGCCCAACCCATCTGGACTTCCATGGGGTTAGACATGGCGTCGGTATCCTGACCAATAATAATATGGCCTTTTTCCAAGCGCAGTATGCGCTGAGCTTCGATACCAAAGGGCTGAATTTTCTGGGCCTGTCCGGCGTCCATCAATGCATCCCAGAGTGCTTCACCACTGTGTTGGGGTACATGGATTTCGTAACCCAATTCGCCGACAAAACCGACGCGAATTAGTCGCGCCGGAATACCGGCCACGGTTCCTTCGCGGACGCCCATATAGGGAAATGCGCTAGGGCTGAGATCCACATCTGTACACAGCTTGACCAATACTTCTCGCGCCTTGGGGCCGGCAATATTAACGCCGCAATAGGCAGAGGTGACATTGGCTATATCGATATCTAGACGCCACTGAGCATTCCACTTGAGCATGTTTTGGTAAACGCGATCCACGCCACCCGTGGTAGCCGTCACATAATAATGTTCATCGCTAAATCGACAGGCAACACCGTCATCAATTACCACGCCAGCTTCATTGGTAAGCAGGGCATAGCGCGCTTTGCCCACCGGCTGTTTCACAAAGCCAAAGGTATAAAAGCGGTTAAGGAATTCACCGGCATCTGGGCCGCGTACTTCAATGCCACCGAGAGTGGATACATCCACCAGGCCAACATTGTTGCGCACATTGTTTACTTCACTATTGATGCAAGATTCACTGTTATCAGCAGCGCCATAAAAAGCCGGTCTGTACCAGGCACCTGCCTGAAGCATCTGAGCACCAGCTTCCAGATGTCGGTAATGCATATTGCTGCGACGGGCCGGATAAAAACTGCGTCCGGCACTGTGACCGAGATGCTCTGGGGCAAATGGGGGGCGCGCCGTGGTGACGCCGGTCTGGGCAACCGTACGGTTGGTTGCCGCTGCCACTAAGCGGGCCGCAGCCAATGCCGAGTGACGGCCCTGAGAGGGGCCCATGCCACAGGTGGAGTAGCGCTTGACCAGCTGAATATGTTCGTAGCCGTCACGGGTGGCATTAATAATATCGGCGATAGTCAGGTCTTCGTCATAGTCGACAAATTCCTTGCCACTGGGATGGGCAAAAATAGGCCATGGATGATTGGGGCTAACGGTATCTTTGGTAATTTCTTCAGGAACCGCGGTGCTGGTTAGCCCCAGTGCATTGGTGGCAATAATGGCTGCGCGATTGGCTTCGGCCAAGCAGGCATCCAGATCCCAATGGCTATTCACCGAGCCTGCTACTTGCATAGCATCTGGGCAATTGCTGAGGGTAAACATGGCGCTGTTATCGTCATAGCTCAGCTGACCACCTGCCTGACAGACCAGCTGATAGGTGGGGGTGTAGCCTACAGCCATACAGAGTAGATCGCAGGTAATCACTTCGCCGCGATCGGCACAGATGCCCTGACTGACAACCTTGCGAATCTCAACGGCGGATAAATGATTGCGGGACTTCTGGGCCTCATAGACTGCGTAGCCAGTCTTTACGGGAATACCCCGAGCGGCTGCTGCAAAGACAATCGCGTCGGGCTTTGGCTGCTCACGCAGGTCAACAATCGCCTTCACATCAACCCCTGCATCTAGTAAATCTAGCGCATTGGCATAGCCATCATTATTGCCAGTGACAATCACCGCGGCGTTGCCAGGTCGAATGCCATAGAGATGAATCAGACGCTGAGCGGCGCTACTCATCATGACACCTGGCAAATCGTTATTGCGGAAAACTGCCTGCTGCTCCAGCGCACCGGTGCACAGAATTGTCTGTTTGGCACGCACCTTATAAAGGCGCTTGCCCCTAATAATGGGCAGCCAGTTATCGGCAAACCAAGCATTGCAGACCGCATCGGTCATACAGGTGATATTGCTGTTGGCTTCAATTTTTTGTATCAGCTTTTCTCGTAACTGTTGCCCACGAATACCTTCAGCATCAAAGCGGGCATAGTTTAATGAGCCGCCCAGTATGGGGTTTTCATCGACTAGCAAAACTTCACAGCCCTCTACCGCAGCACTTAGCGCAGCCTGCATGCCGGCAGGGCCAGCACCCACAACCACCACATCAAAAAAGCGGTATTGCTTGTCGTAGTACTGGGGCTCTAGCTGCTGATTAATAACACCCAGACCCGCTTTTTTACGAATGATAGGCGCCCACTTTTCCCACATGCCGCGGGGCTTAAAGAAAGCTTTGTAATAGAAACCCACGGGTAAAAACCGTGAAAATAATCCCATTACCGCGCCGCGATCATTGTTCAGGCTGCCACTGTAGTTCTGTGCCATAACCTCTAGGTTATCGCTGATCAGTTCGCGATCGGCCAAGGCATTGGGATTAGAAGGCAGCTGCACCATGGTATTAGCGTCTTGGCCGCCCATGGTCAATGCGCCGCGAGGACGGTGATATTTAAATGATCGACTCAGCAGCCATTGCTGATTAGCGGCCAGTGCGCTGGCAATACTGTCACCAGCAAAGCCCTGATAAGATTTCCGCTCAAAGCTAAAGCTGACTTCGGTGTTGCGATCGATCAGGCTGCCATAGGGGAGGGGAAGGCGCTTTTGCATCTGCTGGCCTTTCATGAGGAGCCCTCGGGAGTACTGGCGGCGACAAAATCGATGCGCTGATTAAATATTTCACTGGCATCAAAGGTGCGAATGACTTCATCACTAATCGTATTGCGCTCGGCTAAAAACCAAAACGAACTGGCATTGTGGCACCACCATTCGGTGACTACACCCGCGGCATTATCATGAAAGAAAACATGCTCTGCCCATTGGCGGGGATCTGTATTGACTGGATCTGGCATCGGGTGATATTCACCGCCGTAGGTAAATTCTGAGATATTGCGCGGGCCATTTAAAGGGCAGGTTAATAGTTTCATTGCTTTACCCTTGTCGTTAGTGACTAGCGGCGGTGGCGCCGGCTTCGTTAATTTGTTCAAAGCGATAGAAGCGCTCTAGCTCAAATGGCTTGATCAAATCGGGCACCTTTTTGGTGGCGACTAATTCGGCCATGGTAACGCCGCAGATCGGTGTAGCTTTAAAGCCCCAGGTACCCCAGCCCGCATCGAGATAATAATTTTCTACCGGACTAAGGCCCATAATCGGACTGTAGTCTGGCGTCATATCTGTGGTGCCAGCCCATTGTCGCAGCAGTCTAGCCTGAGCTAAAAATGGGAATAGCTCCAGTGCAGCTGCACTTAGAGTTTCACGCTGGTCCAGTGTCGCTCTGGTGTTATAGAGGGGGTAGGGGTCGGAACCGCCACCGATAACAAATTCTCCGCGAGAGGTCTGGTGCACATACACATGCACCTGAGGTGAGCTGACATGGGGCGTCAAAATTGGTTTGTAGGGCTGGGTCACCATGGCTTGTAGGGGATAGCAGTGAATGGGCAGTGGAATTCCCGCCTTCTTAGCGACGACAGAGCTGGCACCGGCCACAGCCTGCACCACGGCACCACATTCAACACGACCGCGATTGGTTTTAACCGCAGTAACACGACCCTGAGTGATTTCGATATCTTCAACTTCGGTGAGCTGATGCAACTCTACGCCACGATCACAGGCACCTTTGGCATAGCCCCAGGCCACGGCATCGTGACGAGCGGTGGCACCGTCGGCGTGCCAGAGTCCACCCATAATAGGGAAACGGCTATCTTCAGACATATTGAGATTGGGAACGAGTTCGGCAATGGTCTGGCGGTCCATTAATTCTGAGCGCACGCCCAGATGCTGATTAACCTCTGCGCGCCAACGAAAGCTGCGAATGGCGGCATCGCTGTGGGCCAATGTTAGCTGGCCGCGATTTTCCATCATCACGTTGTAGTTAAATTCATTGCTCAGGTTGTTAAATAATTTAACCGACTCGCTGTAGAACTTAACCCCAGCTTCGGTGAGATAGTTGGAGCGAATAACCGCGGTGTTGCGGGCGGTATTACCGCCGCCTAGATAGGCTTTCTCGAGAATGGCAATATTGGTAATGCCATGGTATTTGGCTAGGTTGTAGGCAATGGCAGTACCATGGCCGCCGCCACCAATAATAACCACGTCGTAGTGCTTTTTAAGCTCTGTGGCAGGGGTGAAATGATGTTTTGCCGGGTAATCATTACTGAGCCCGTACTTTAATAAACCAAACGGCATGGTGCTTTTCTTCCCCTGAACTTATTACATTGTTAATGGTTAGCCCGCGAGAAACACCACGGTCTTATTACCAGAGAGAAA
>CAJJAS010000195.1 GCA_905182245.1 gamma proteobacterium HTCC2207
TATTTGCTCAGCCGCTGGCTCACATATTTTTCGATATTCCACCGTATGTTTTTGATACTGGTGTTGGTTATCTGCGCTGAATTGGTTCAGAACATGTTGTTTTCTATCTGGGATGTCCCTATGACCCTAGGCCACCTTCCTGCACTGGCGTTAACGTCGGCACTGGCCTGGCCACTGATCGACCTGTGGGTTGCCAGAGTACATTTACACCACCGTTAAAGGCTTTTCTCTTGTCTTCATCTTCTTTATCTCAGTCTTCAGGCAAATTGGCAAACGCTGATCTTATCTTGGCCTCGGCGTCTCCGCGGCGCAGTGACTTGCTTCATCAGATCGGTGTGCGCTTTGTGGTTGCGGCTGAAGACATTGATGAGCGTCAACGCCCTGCAGAGCAAGCCGTTGATTATGTGGGGCGGTTGGCACTGGAAAAAGCTCAGGCGGGTTATCGCCGCAGTGAGACAGAATTACCGGTGCTCGGTGCGGATACTGTTGTGCTCTGTCAGGGCGAAATTTTTAGTAAACCAGCTAGTGCTGACGAGGCAATTGCTATGTTGCAGGCCCTATCGGGGGCCACTCATGAGGTGTTGTCTGGAGTGGCCATCGTCAATGCCCATAAGTCGGAGCTGGTGGTTTCAAAAACTTCCGTTACTTTCCGCACAATCTCTCCACAGGACTGTCTGAAATACTGGCAGACCGGAGAGCCTGAGGGCAAAGCAGGGGCTTATGCCATTCAGGGATTTGGCGCAACCTTTGTGGCTCACCTTGAGGGAAGTTATAGTGGGGTGGTGGGTTTGCCGCTATTAGAAACCCAGCAGTTATTAGAAAAATTTAATATACCGATTTGGCAGCAGCCAAGCGCCTAAAATACCGTTAACGCTAAACTGGAAAAGCCCATGAGCCGAGAAATTCTTATCAATATTACGCCAATGGAAACTCGCGTAGCCTTGGTAGAAAACGGCGTGCCCCAAGAAATTTCCATAGAGCGCAATCAGCGCAGTGGCCTGGTTGGCAATATTTATAAGGGTAAGGTGGTGCGCATACTGCCTGGTATGCAGGCCGCGTTTGTCGACATAGGTGTTGAGCGGGCCGGATTTTTGCATGTTGACGACCTACTGCCGAGTAAGCCTAAAAACAAGAAAGGCGCCGCTGAGACCAAGAGTCCAGAGATTCAAGACCTCCTTCATGACGGACAAAAAATTCTTGTTCAGGTAATCAAAGACCCTATCAACAACAAAGGCGCGCGACTCACCGCCCAGCTCTCTGTAGCCTCACGCTATCTGGTGTATATGGATGGCAGTGCGCATATAGGTGTTTCCCAGCGTATCGAAGATGAAGAGGAGCGGGAGCGACTCAAAATAGCTATCGCTACCACAATTGATGAACTCGCCGCGGCAGCAGAGCCGGTTAAGCGTCATAAGAACGCCGTTGAAATTCCTCAGCGCAGGGGCAGTTATATTTTGCGCACTGCAGCAGAAGGTGCCACAGTCGAAGAGCTGCGCGTGGATATGCGTTACCTGCAGCGTGTCTGGGAGCATCTTGTTGAGGTCAAAACAGAGGCTGCGGTACCTAGCTGTGTGTATGAGGAGCTGCCTCTTTCTAAGCGTGTATTGCGCGATATGGCTAGTGATGATGTTGAGAAGATTCTGGTGGATTCCCGGGAAGTGCTGGATCTACTGATCAAGTTTGCCCATAAGTTCAGCCCTGAAATTGCGGGTCTGCTCGAGCACTATCCAGGCGAGCGCCCGCTGTTTTTTCTCCATGGCATCGAAGATGAAATTGCCAAGGCACTGCAGCGATCTGTGATGCTAAAGTCGGGTGGTCACCTTGTGATTGATCAGACTGAGGCCATGACTACCGTCGATGTTAATACCGGTGCCTTTGTTGGCCATCGCAATCTTGAAGAGACGGTTTATAAAACCAATCTTGAAGCGGCAACCGCCACGGCAAGGCAAATGCGCATGCGTAATTTGGGCGGTATTATTATCGTTGATTTTATCGATATGCAAAATGCCGAACATCGCCGACAGGTTTTGCGCACCTTTGAAAAAGCACTGAATAGAGATC
>CAJJAS010000196.1 GCA_905182245.1 gamma proteobacterium HTCC2207
CAGCGCTTACTGGCCTGTTCCAGCCCTACTGGCCCAGCTTTTGAAGGGGCACAGATTAGTTGCGGTCAGCGGGCGGCCACAGGCGCCATTGAACGAGTGCGTATAAATCCGGAAACCTTAGAGCCGCGCTTTAAAGTAATTGGCTCGGACCTCTGGTCCGATGAGGACGGCTTTGCAGAGGCTATTGTTACCCTAGGTGTCACTGGCATCTGCGGTTCGGGCATTATTGAAGTGGTTGCCGAGATGTATCTGGCAGGCATAGTAACGGTGGATGGCATTGTTGATGGTGACCTCGCCAGTCGCACGTCGAGAATTATCCAAAACGACCGCACCTGGTCTTATGTACTGCATAGCCCAGAAAACGATGAATCCCAGATACTAGTGACACAAAATGATATCCGCCAAATCCAACTGGCCAAAGCCGCGCTTTATGCCGGGGTGAAATTATTGATGGATCACATAGGCACTGACAGGGTCGAGCGTATTCGTCTGGCTGGTGCCTTTGGTAGCCATATTAATGTTCAGCATGCGATGGTGCTGGGCTTAATTCCCGACTGCGTGCTGGGCGAAGTTTCCTCGGCGGGTAATGCCGCGGGCACCGGTGCTAGAATTGCCCTGTTAAACAGCCAGTCTCGGGAAGTGATCGAAACCCTGGTTAAAAATATCGAAAAAATAGAAACTGCCCTCGAGCCGAAGTTTCAGGACTACTTTGTCGATGCCATGGCATTCCCCAATAAGACCGATCGGTTCCCGAATTTGTTTTCTGTGGTGACTCGGCCGGAAGCAAAAATTGTGACAGATAATGGGGGTGGCAGAAAGCGTCGGAGGCGCTAATCACTCTTTCTGTCGAGGGGCGATAAAACCCGAAAATAACGCTACTTAAAAATGAGTTTATTGATCTATACTCAGTGCAAATCAATCAGCAAGACTGTGCACATAAGAAGGCGTTATAAAATGTCCGATGATATCGCTGTAGATCCTGTTGAACCCGTAGTAACCCTGCATGTAGGGTTTCTACTCATGCCTGAATATACCCTGAGTACTTTCGCTAATGCGGTCGGTATGCTGCGTATGGCAAACCGCCTCAGTGGACGTGAACTCTATCGTTGGTCCACCTACAGTTTGACTGGTGAGCCTGTGGCCTCTAGCGCCGGACTTGAAATACAGACCAGCGGTGCGCTTGAAAACACTGCCGAGCTGAAAATATTATTGGTCTGCGGCGGCTATAATATTAAAAAATATTGCAGTAAGTTATTGGCCGAGCGATTGCGTGCCTTTGCCAAAAGAAAGGTTCCTCTTGGTGGGCTGTGCACTGGAAGTTATGCACTTGCCGCCGCTGGTTTATTAGACGGCTATCGCTGCACCATCCATTGGGAAAACCTGGCCAGCATGCGTGAGGAATTTCCAAAGCTACAGCTATCATCAAGCCTGTTCGCTATCGACCGTGATCGCTATACCTGTTCGGGTGGCATTAGCTCTATCGATCTAATGCTAAATCTGATTGCCAGTATCCATGGCCATCAGCTGGTGCAGCAAATATCTGAGCAGTTTACCTGTGATCGCGTGCGTACTGAAAAAGATGCTCAGCGTGCACCATTGCAATATCTCATTGGTGCGAGCCAGCCGCGTCTTGTAGATGCGGTCACGCTGATGGAAAGCAATATTGAAGAGCCCCTAACTTTGGATGAAGTGGCAAACTATGTAGGGATTTCGAGACGTCAGTTAGAGCGTTTATTTAATCGCTACTTACACTGCGCGCCCTCGCGATATTATTTGGAATTACGTCTATCTAGGGCACGGCTGTTGCTTTTACAAACGTCTATTCCAGTGATTGATGTTGCCATTAGTTGTGGCTTCTCCACAGCACCACACTTCAGTAAGTGCTACAGCGACCTGTACGGAAAACCACCGAGCAATGAGCGACGTGTGCGTGCCTAGAGAGCGACGAGTGGTTCTGTGTTAATAGTGAACGGGCTTCAATTAGTAGCCTTTAATTAAGAGCTTTCCATTAACCACTTTTTGTTAGGCGCCGTTTAGTTGCGGCATTCCGTGGGTTTTTTATCAAAGGTGGCGCGAAAAGCTCGCGAGAAATGTGCGGTATCTGCAAAGCCAGTTTCCTGGGCAATATCTGTAATCAAGCGCGGTGTATTCTGCAGTAACCAAAGTCCGTAGTTTAAGCGTATCTTGCGATAAAACTTTTGCAGACTATCGCCAGTTTCGCCCATAAATAAACGCTCAAGTTGTCGTTTTGAAATATTAAGTCGGCTGGCGATTTCATCGGTAGACAGAGGTCTGCTGAGATTTTGCTCCAGTATTAGCAGAGCCCGTTTAACCCACTTATTATTTACCTGATAGTCAGATGCGGGTTGTGGCTGCGGTGCATTGGCCGGTCTTGGGCTGTCCATCACCAGAATGCGCAGACTTTTTCGCGCCCAACTTTGACCCAGGTGGCGCTCAATAATATAGGCCGCCAGATCTGCAGCTACAGCACCGCCTGCGCAGGTGATGCGATCGCCATCATCAACAAATAATTGCTCCGCGACGGGAATAACATCGCTGTAGCGGTCAGTGAGATCTTTGTAATGAAACCAGCTAACACAGCAGCGCCGCTGATACATGAGGCCGGCGCGAATCATGGCAAAAGAGCCGGTACACAGACCAATAATAGGAACATGAGCCCGATCGGCCTGCTGTAAATAATCGATCACATGTTGGCTGCCCTGCAATGTTTGTTGGAGCAGCCCACCCACCACCACAATATAGTCAAAATCTTCTGGGTTACGATAGGTTTCCCAGGGTTTTACCTGGACCCCAGAGCTGGATGAAATAGGCGTGAGACTGGGCCCCATAACTGTCCAGTGACAGTTTATTTGCTGGCTTTGATCGCCCTCATCCGCGGCCAGACGCAGGGCATCAATAAAGGCCGAAAAAGGTAGCAGGGTAAAACTTGGCATCAGCACAAAGCCGACCGATAAACTCGGTGATATTTTATTGGTGCTGGATTTTTTAAGCATGGGGCTGGCCATCTTTTACGCTAATTTTTGTTTCTCCCAGTGTATTGACGACGACGTTTATATACAACAAATCACACCTAAGTCTTGAATTTAACTGCCATTCGGGGGCTCTTAGCTCTTGTAGTTGCCTTTATAGGCCTATTTGTCGCTTTTAGGCCCTGAGGTTGTCAGTTTCCTTCTAGCTGTTAGTACTCGCTAATTGCTCCAATAGTAGCAATTACCGCGATTGCCTAGAGTACCGACGATGAAAAAATATTCCGCCTTTAGCCTATTGAAAAATGCGCTGAGCTACCATGAAAACTGGCAGAAAGTATGGCGCAGTCCAACCCCTAAAAAAGACTACGATGTGATTGTGGTCGGTGGTGGTGGGCATGGTTTAGCCACGGCTTATTACCTTGCCAAGGTCCATGGTATTACCAATATTGCAGTCATCGAAAAAGGTTATTTAGGCGGTGGTAACACAGCCCGCAACACCACGATTATCCGCTCTAACTATCTGTGGGATGAAGCGTCTCAGCTCTATGACCTGTCTCTAAAGCTGTGGGAAGGTCTGAGCCAAGAGCTTAACTACAATGTTATGTTTAGTCAGCGGGGCGTGCTTAATCTGGGTCACAATCTCCAAGATATGCGCGATATTGAGCGGCGTGTTAACGCCAACCGTCTGAATGGCATTGATGGCGAAGTTGTCAGCCCCGAACGTATTAAAGAAATTGCCCCGCTTATCAATATTTCTCGTAACAGTCGCTATCCGATTCTGGGCGCTTCTTGGCAGCCGCGGGGTGGCACAGCCCGCCATGATGCGGTGGCCTGGGGCTATGCGCGAGGCGCCGATGCTCTGGGTGTGGATCTTATTCAGCAGACTGAGGTAACAGGCATCCGTCGCAAAGACGGTGCCGTGGTGGGTGTTGAGACCACCCATGGTTTTATTGGCGCTCGCAAAGTGGCCTGCGTCACTGCAGGTAATTCCAGTGTGGTTGCTGCCATGGCTGGAGTGAGATTACCGGTCGAATCGCGGCCGCTACAGGCACTGGTATCTGAGCCGGTTAAACCCTGTTTAGACACGGTGGTGATGTCCAACGCAGTCCATGGCTACATTAGCCAGTCCGATAAAGGTGATCTGGTCATTGGTGCTGGTGTAGACAGTTACAACGGCTATGGCCAGCGTGGTTCCTTCCATGTTGTCGAACATACCATTCAAGCAATCTGCGAACTCTTTCCAGCCTTTAGTCGTGTGCGCATGAATCGCCAGTGGGGCGGTATTGTCGATACCTGCCCAGATGCCTGTCCGATCATCAGCAAGACCTCGGTTCAGGGGCTTTACTTTAATTGCGGTTGGGGCACTGGCGGCTTTAAAGCCACGCCGGGTTCAGGCTATGTATTTGCTGACACTGTGGCCAATGATCATCCCCATCCACTGGCTGCGGCATTCAATATTGACCGGTTTAATACGGGCGCATTGATCGATGAACACGGCGCTGCTGGTGTAGCTCACTAATTAGCGATTGCTAAAACGACGAGAAAAATATGTTACTAATTCATTGCCCCCACTGTCAGGAAGATCGCGACGAGGAAGAGTTTAGCTATGGCGGCGAAGCCCACATAGTTCGGCCCCTGGAACCTGAAGCCCTGAGCGACGAAGAATGGGGCGACTACCTGTTCTTTCGCACCAACAGCCGCGGTATCCATCATGAGATGTGGTATCACTTAGTGGGCTGTCGACGTTATTTTAATGCGACGCGTAATACCGTGACTTACGAGATTTTAGAAACCTACAAAACAGGCACCCAGCCCACTATTACCGGAGCCAACCTATGAGCCTTAATCGCTTGCAGACTCATACTGGAACCATCCTTGATTTCACGTTTAATGGTAAAGCCTATCAGGGCATTGCCGGCGACACGCTGGCCTCTGCACTACTGGCCAATGGCATCAATGTGGTCGGCCGCAGTTTTAAATATGCACGCCCCCGAGGCATCTTTGGCCATGGCGCCGAGGAACCCAATGGTATTATTCAGCTCGGCTCTGGGGCCGGTACTGTTCCCAATCTTAAAGCTACTCAGGTAGAGCTCTATCAGGACCTTGAAGCTTCGAGCGTTAATGGCTGGCCCAGTGTCAATTTTGATGTAATGGGCATTGTAGGGGCCTTCGGTCGCCTGATGCCCCCCGGGTTTTATTACAAAACCTTTATGTATCCAAAAAAGCTGTGGATGACCTATGAGCACTTTATTCGCAAGGCCGCAGGCCTAGGTGCAACGCCAGTCGAAGCAGATCCAGACAGCTACGACAAACTCAATCAGCACTGCGATGTGTTGGTAGTGGGGGCAGGTCCAGCGGGACTAGTTGCTGCCCGTGAAGCGGCCCGCACTGGGGCTAGGGTTATTATTGCCGATGAGCAGTCTGAGTTTGGTGGTAGTTTGTTGGCGTCAAAACAGAACATTGATGGTCGTCAGGCAACGAGTTGGGTCACCAGCTTGGTGGCTGAGCTTGAGTCCTGTAGCAATGTTCAGCTGCTGCCGAGAAGCACAGTGTTTGGTTATTACGATCATAATTTCCTAACGATCTTAGAGCGCCGTACAGACCATTTAGGTCTCACTTCGGCTCATGGGGTGCGTCAGCGTATGCATCGAGTGAGGGCCGCTCAGGTTGTTCTGGCAACCGGCGCCTTTGAACGACCGCTAGTATTTTCCCACAATGATATTCCCGGGGTGATGCTCGCGTCTTCTGTGTCCACCTACGTTAATCGCTATGGCGTGGCCCCTGGCAATAAGCTGGTTGTCTTCACCACTAATGACAATGCTTATCAGACGGCTCTCGATTGGTATGAGACTGGTCGTGAGGTGGTTGCGGTAATAGATACTCGCAGTAATCCTAGTGGTGCTGCGGTGGCTGCAGTCAAAGCCAAAGGTATCGATGTTATTGCAGGGCACGGGCTTATCGAAGCTCAGGGCAATAAAAGGGTTAAGCGCGCCTTAATCGCACCTATCAATGAATTGGGGACCGAGGTGACTGGCCCAGTGCGACGCTTAGACTGTGATCTAATTGCCTGTTCAGGCGGTTGGAGCCCAGCGGTTCACCTGAGCTCCCACACAGGTGCCAAACCGGTGTGGGATGAAAGCATTGTGGGCTTTAGACCCGGGGAATCAAAACAGCAGGAGCGATCTGCGGGTGCCTGCAGAGGGACTTTCGATCTTATAGGATGCCTAGCGGAAGGCGCCAATGCGGGTGCCGTAGCGGCCAAGATGTCTGGTTATGGTGAGGGTATCCCACAGTTTCCATGTTCTGCTGTTGAAGAATTTATTGAGCAGCCCCAGCAAGCATTATTTTTGGTGCCCCACATCAAAAGTACCAGCCGTGCACCAAGCCAGTTTGTAGATTTTCAGTTGGATGTTAGTGCCAGTGGTATTGAACTGGCTGTTCGCGAAGGATTCGAATCAGTGGAGCACGTTAAGCGCTACACCGCGCTAGGATTTGGTACGGATCAGGGCAAGTTGGGAAATATTAATGGCATGGCGATTTTAGCCAATGCCCTAGATCAGACGATTGCCGAGACCGGTACCACGATCTTCCGTCCCTCCTATACGCCCACCACCTTTGGTGCAATTGCCGGGCGCGATGTTAATAATCTCTTTGATCCTGAGCGCTACACAGCAATGCATCGCTGGCATGCGGAACAGGGTGCAGAATTTGAAGATGTGGGCCAGTGGAAACGTCCCTGGTACTTCCCAAAAAACAACGAAACCATGCAAGAGGCGGTTAACCGCGAAGGTCTTGCCGTGCGTAATACTGTGGGTATTTTAGATGCCAGTACATTAGGCAAAATTGATATTCAGGGCCCGGATGCTGCAGAATTTATTACCCGCATCTATACCAATTCATACCTAAAACTGGCGCCAGGAAAATGCCGCTACGGGGTTATGCTCAAAGAAGATGGCATGATTTTCGATGACGGTGTCTGTGCCTGTTTGGGTGACAATCATTATCTTATGTTTACCACTACCGGTGGTGCCGCAGGCGTGTTGGCTTGGTTAGAGCTTTGGCAGCAAACAGAATGGCCAGATCTTCAAGTATATTTTACCTCCGTGACTGATCACTGGACCACAGCAACAGTTACCGGCCCCAATGCTCGAAAAGTAATTGCCAAAGTGTGTAGCGATATTGAACTGTCCAACGAGGCTTTTTCGTTTATGGATTGGCGAGATGGCACAGTGGCTGGTGTAAAGGCGAGAATATTCCGTATCAGCTTTACGGGTGAGCTGTCCTATGAAGTTAATGTGCCAGCCCATTATGGCCGGCATGTCTGGGAGGCGCTAATGGACGCCGGTGAAGAATTTAATATCACACCTTATGGCACAGAAACTATGCATGTACTGCGCGCCGAGAAGGGCTTTATTATTGTCGGTCAAGATACCGATGGCTCAATGACCCCCGCGGATATGAATATGGATTGGGTGGTCGGTAAAAATAAAACCTTTAGCTTTGTAGGAAAGCGATCTCTGTATCGCAGTGATTCAGTGCGAGAAAATCGCAAGCAGCTAGTGGGTTTAAAAACCCTACAGAGCTCAGATGTTTTACCTGAAGGCGCCCAGGTTGTATTT
>CAJJAS010000197.1 GCA_905182245.1 gamma proteobacterium HTCC2207
GCACGGCTACCAGAAGCGGTTATCGATGATCGTGGCAGTCGTCAAGCCAGCGCTCGGGAAGCATTGGCCGTCGACCAAGACAAGCAGATACTCTTTGGTGATACCCATGTGCACACCACTAATTCCGCAGACGCCTTTATGTACAGCCTGCCGATGATGCACGGAGCCTCTGGCGCTTACCCGCCAGCCTATGCCTGCGACTATGCACGCTTTGTCTCCCAACTCGACTTTTACTTTCTCACCGATCACGCCGAGAGTTTCACCTACAGCCAATGGCGCGACGGCATAGATTCGGTACAGCAATGTAACCGTCTTGCTGGCGACCCACAGAATCCAGATATTGCGGCCTTTATTGGCTGGGAATGGACTCAGGTAGGCAAGGTCGCCGAAACCCATTACGGCCATCACAATGTATTATTTAAAAATGATGATCCAGACATGTTGCCCAGCCACCCTATCGCGGCTGTAGGTATGGGCGTGGCCACCATTGCTGCCCGTTCATCCGAGGGTAAGCAGTCTTCGCTACTGCGGTTAATTGATCCACGCCATCGTGGTTACTATGCCGCGTATAACAGCTGGGTGGGAAAAATGGCCGCAACACCAGCCTGCGACCCAGATGTACCAAGTCCAGAACTACCAGCCAATTGCTACGAAAGCGCAGCAACCCCCGGGGAGTTATTTAGCAAACTCGACCAGTGGGGATTCGATAATATTGTTATTCCTCACGGCACCAGCTGGGGCTTTTACACGCCACCTAATTCAAACTGGAAGCATCAGCTAACCGCCGCAAATAACGACCCTGAAAAAACCAAGCTTATCGAAGTCTATTCCGGTCATGGTAACTCCGAAGCCTTTAGAGACTTTAGCGTGCGCCGCAAAGATGCCGAAGGTCTCTGGTACTGCCCAGAGCCGCAGGCAAACTACCTGCCCTCTTGCTGGCAGGCCGGTGAAATTATTCGTGAGCGCTGTCTAGCCGTCGACTTTGATGTCGAAGAATGTGAAACACGCGCCATTGAAGCACGACATAACTTTGTGCAGGTCGATACTGTTTATG
>CAJJAS010000198.1 GCA_905182245.1 gamma proteobacterium HTCC2207
TATTTGATATTAGTCTACTTTCCTCCGTTGTTAACGGTGCCTTTGGTGGAGCGACCAAACTCTTTGGTGCTTACTGGCAAGTGTTAATGCTTCTGACCTTTCTGATTGCTCTGGGTGTTGCGTTCTCGGGGTCGGGCAAGGCCCGCCTGGGTAATCTCAGTACACCGGATATCACCACGTTTAAATGGGTAGCGATTATTATGTGTACGCTGCTGGCTGGCGGTGGCGTATTTTGGGCAGCAGCTGAACCCATGGCACATTTTATTTCCTCGCCGCCCTTATTTGATGTTGAGTCTGGCAGCCCAGAGGCGGTTTATCCGGCGCTGGCGCAGAGCTACATGCACTGGGGCTTTTTGTCCTGGTCAATCCTCGGCAGTCTCACTGCGATTATTTTTATGTATCTGCACTACGACAAGGGTCTGCCCCTAAAGCCGCGTATTCTGCTGTATCCAGTGTTTGGTGAGGTGGTATTGCATAGCTGGCTGGGCGCCTTTATAGATGCCGCCTGTGTGGTTGCTGTGGTGTCCGGCACCGTGGGGCCCATTGGTTTTCTGGGTTTACAGATGAGCTTTGGTCTCTCGGAGCTGTTTGGTATTAGTAATAACTACAGCACTCAGCTGGTTATTATTCTTGGCCTTATCACTATTTACACTGTCTCAGCAGTCTCTGGTGTGACTCGCGGTATCCAAATACTCAGCACGTTTAATGTGGGTTTATCCATTGTGCTGATTATTTTCATTTTACTGGCAGGGCCAACCGCCTTTATTTTTGATAGTTTTATTCAGTCGGTGGGCGTGCTCATCACTAACTTTATTCCTATGGCCAGTTACCGAGCGGATACAGGTTGGGTGAATGGCTGGACGGTCTTTTTCTGGGGCTGGTTTATTGGTTATGGGCCATTGATGGCGATGTTTATTGCCCGTATCTCGAGAGGCCGTACCATTCGTGAATTGATTGTTACATTGTCACTGGTTGCACCTCTGGTGACGTATTTCTGGTTTACGATTGTTGGTGGTTCTGGTATTGCCTTTGAACTGACGAATCCGGGTGTGATTTCTGGGCCCTATGGCGACTCAGGAATGCCTGCAGCACTGTTGGCCATTACCCAGCAATTACCCTGGGGATTTTTGATCTCAGTGCTGTTTTTGGTACTTACAACTATCTTTGTGGCCACCACGGGTGACTCCATGACTTATACGGTGTCTATGGTTATGACCGGTACTGATGATCCGCCTACCGCGTTAAGGGTATTTTGGGGAATTATGATGGGTGTGCTGGCTGCAATCCTAATCTCAATAGGCTCTGGCGGCGTATCTGCACTACAGTCTTTTATTGTCGTAACTGCCGTTCCAGTGTCGCTTATATTAATGCCGTCACTTTGGAATGCACCTAGAATAGCGAAATTAATGGCCTCGGAACAGGGCCTAAACTAATCATTAAACGAGTAGTGTTTTGCACAGAGATCATCCGACTACAGGGCAACAAACTGGCAGCAATGGCGCATTGCCGCTGCGTCCTGCCAGTCAGATTATGCAGCTCGAGCGCCTCGGAAGTTTTCATCAGTCACGATTGAGTTTTATGCGCACTTTGGTGCGCCGCATGGTGGCA
>CAJJAS010000199.1 GCA_905182245.1 gamma proteobacterium HTCC2207
TGGTGCACTCGGGTGGATTCGAACCACCGACCGCCCGGTTCGTAGCCGGGTACTCTATCCAGCTGAGCTACGAGTGCTTTACTGTCTCCTTTCAGAGGCCGCGTACTATAGGTGAGGGTTGGGGTTGAGTCAACAATTCCTATGGGTTTTGTGGCTGTTTTTGTGCGGTTTATTTGCTGTAGGGCACGGGTACTTCAAGGGTCTCTTTTAGTTCTTCCATTACGACGTAACTGGTGGATTCTTGGACGGCGGGCAGCTTCAATATTCGATGGCCAAGTAGTTCTCGATAGGCGGCCATATCTCTGACTCTGGCTTTGAGTAGGTAGTCGTAGTTGCCGGATACCAAGAAGCAGCTTTGGATATTTTCTAGGTCCATGACCGAGGTGCGAAATTCTTCGAAGTTTTTCTGTGAGGTGTGATTGAGTCGAATCTGTACAAACACCACTAGGCTGACATCCAGCTGTTCAGGGCTGACGATGGCTGTGTAGCCCAGAATATAGCCGTTGCGCTCCAGGCGTTTTACGCGCTCGATGCAAGGCGTGACAGACAGGCCTACTTCTCGGGCTAGGTCGGTGTAGCTGATGCGGCCATCTTTTTGCATAACGCGCAGTATATTGCGGTCGATTTTGCCGAGCTTTTCTGTGTCTGCCTTTAATCCTGCCATTAGAGATTATCCTGTTTATGGTCTATTACTGTAAAAATCTCCTGCATATTAGCAAAATTAGCGAAGAAATATTAGTTTGGAGTTGTAGACTGCAGTAATAAATCCAATGGTTGGATTGTTTGAATATGAGGCTGTGACTATGTTGGTAGGCGTTCCTAAAGAGATTAAGAATCATGAATACCGTGTGGGTTTAACCCCTTCGTCGGTCAATGAGTTAGTTAAGCGCGGGCATCAGGTGTTGGTGGAAGCCAATGCGGGTGCGGCGATCGATTTTACCGATGGGGAATATATTACTGCAGGGGCTGAGATTATTGATTCGGCGGCAGAGATTTTCAGTCGCGCTGACATGATTGTTAAGGTCAAGGAGCCTCAGGAGCAGGAGTGCAAAATGCTTCGGGAAGGCCAGATTCTCTATACCTATTTACACCTAGCCCCAGACCCAGCGCAAACGGAGCTGTTGGTAAAGTCTGGTGCGACCTGCGTGGCCTATGAAACTGTGACGGATAATCAGGGTGGGCTACCTCTATTGGCGCCCATGTCTGAGGTTGCTGGTCGTATGTCGGTTCAGGCTGGCGCCCATCATTTGGAGAAGGCCCAGGGAGGCCGCGGTGTATTGCTCGGTGGTGTACCCGGTGTTGCTCCAGCTAAGGTATTGGTTATTGGCGGCGGTGTCGTTGGTGACAATGCGGCGGCCATGGCGGTGGGTATGGGTGCTGATGTGACTATTCTGGATCGCTCTATCTCAAGATTACGCGAGCTTGATGCCAAGTATGAGGGCAGGGCCCGTTGTGTGTATTCTACGAATGCGGCGGTTGAAGAATATGCTCTTGAAGCGGATCTGGTGATTGGTGCGGTTTTGATTCCTGGTGCTGCGGCGCCGCGGTTATTGAGTCGTGAACTTATTGGTCGTATGAAAAAAGGGGCGGTGT
>CAJJAS010000200.1 GCA_905182245.1 gamma proteobacterium HTCC2207
TATAGCTAAGTAGCTGTTTAATATTGGGACCTAAGCGCACGGGCAACTTGCCTTCGAGAAACAGGTATCTGGTACCAAAGGTAATACAGGCAAGTAGTAAGATGGTCAGCGCTGTCATGTCTGCGCCCTCGATTTGTCTGCGCCCAATTTCTGAGCCCTCCATTTCTGAGCTATAAACCCAGTAAACATTGCCAGCACTGCAGCACAGACTAGACCCAACTCGAAACCCCACAGGGTGAAGATTACCGAAGAGACTCCCGCAACCAAAACGGCAGCCAATGTGGCTAAGGTTTTAACACTCGGAATCACCAGCGCTATAAAGGTGGCAGCAATGGCGAAGTCTAGACCCAGATCGGTAAGATCGGGCAGTGACGCCCCGGCTACGATGCCCGCGAAGGTCCAGATATTCCAGGCCAGATAAAAGCTGCCCCCGGCGCCTAAGGCATAATAGAGTCGAAAGCGATTTTTGTAGGCGCGGCGGTCACCCGATAGGGCAAAGAGTTCGTCGGTTAATAAAAAACCAAGGCTTAGTCGCCAGCGCAATGGCTTTGGGCTCAGCCTATCACGCAGGCTTAACCCATAGAGGAAGTGTCTGGAGCTAATAATGAACGCACTGAACAGCACGGTGAACAGCGAGGCGCCATCAGCGATTAATTCCACGGTGACGATTTGCACCGCACCACCAAAAATAATCCCTGAGAACATCTGCGCCTCGAGCCAGCTAAAACCGCGCTGAACCGCCAGCGACCCAAATAGAATACCCCAGGGCAATACTGCCAAACTCAGGGGCAACATATCTAGGGTTCCTTTACGAAGGGCTCCGAGAAGTCCCCGCTGTCGATTGTTCATCCTTAAACTATCCTGTTAGACAAATTTACGAATCACCCAGTTCGGAGTGATATCCAACAACAGAGCCGCAATGGCCCAGCGCTTAGTAATATAAACATGGTTCTTTTTCTTTTCCAGGGCCACAACCATCTGCGACACCCCTTTCTCGACGGTAGCAGTCCATATAGGGGTTCCCATCAACATGGGGGTCTCAACGAAGCCGGGCTCAATAGTGGTGACGGTAATCGGCAGTTTTGAGCGTGCCGCTCTCGAACGCATGCCATTGAGGTAATTTGAGGCAAATGCTTTGCTGGCGTTGTATGTCAGGGTAAGTCCAGCCGAAAAATGGGCCGCCGCAGAAGATACACCGGCCAAATGACCGCTACCGCGCTTAACAAAGTGATTCATAGCGACCATAGACATGGCGGCAAAGCCTCGGACATTCACATCAATCATCTCGCGCTCAATCACCCAATCTAGCTGTTTTTCTGCGCTGCCCACACCAGAATTCACAATAATAAGCTCAACATCACCCATACGTTCGATCAGTGCGATTAATTCTTCCTGAGCCTGTTCGGCCTGACTAACATCTGTGGTCTGAACAAAATGGGTGCCGGGTAAGCTATCCGCAAGCTTTTTCAGACAGCCTTCCCGTCGTGCCATTAAGCCCAGCTGATATCCCTTGGCCGCCAACTGCACGCCCAGCTCCCAGCCAATACCCGAACTTGCACCAATAATAATCGCTTGCTTCATACACTCC
>CAJJAS010000201.1 GCA_905182245.1 gamma proteobacterium HTCC2207
TAAAAAAGTTATTCGTATTAGTGTCTGTTCCTGGGTAACCAGTGAACAGGATGTCAGCCGATCAGTGCAGGCATTTATTCAGGCGCGCCAGTCTATTTGCGGAAAATAATCACGTCAGCACCAATAAACTCTGGGACAGAACCCCATTGCTGCCCAAGGTAGTCAAAGGTTTTATTGGCGAAAAAGCTAATATGGGTTGGATCGTTTTTGTAGTGCCAGTTGGCAAAAGCCGCGTGGGTTGTGGTCTGCTTGGTCATTAATCCGAGATAGCCCCCAGGTTTTAATAAACCCCATAATCGCTGTAATTCGATCCAGGGCTGAGACAGATGCTCAATCACTTCTGTGCTGGTAATAAAGTCGTACTGACCCGTTAGAACCTCTGGATTATTGGCGTAATAAAGATCGTAAAGTGCGACCTGATGGCCCTGCTCTTCGAGCATGACTGAAAGTGTTGGACCTGGGCCACAACCAAAATCTAGCCCCTGACTCTTAGCCTCGAGACGCTCAGCCAAGGGGACAGAGAGACGATTTAAAAAATTCCGATATCCCGCATCATCCGGTGAGTTTTGGTGAAAGTCATAGGCTGCTTTTTCGTCTTGCTGGCTTAGCTGCTGATGGGCTGGCACAAACACTAGGGCGCAGTTGCCGCATTGCAGATAGTCTCTGTTGTTGTCTGTGTGGTATTCGGTAACCGAATCACAAGCGCAGAGTGGGCACTGTGGCAGCTGAGGTTTTAGGATAATGATGTCAGGGGCATTGAAACTAACCCCCGCCCTATTAGCGTCTCGCCACGGCTTTGCAGCGCTTTCCCTTTAAGGGTAACTTCGATCATAACGCTGGAGTCTCCAATTAAAATAGTACCTGGATAAAGAATGGAATGCTGCCCTAACTGAGCAGGAACAGCGCATTGAATCATTGTGGTTACCTTGGATCAACCTAATACCCCATAGGGTTACCCACCAGCATTATTTTCTATTGAGATTTTCCATTCAGTATCAGACACTAACAGCCTCGAACAAACAGAATAATAAAACCGAGTCATCATGAATAATAGTAACTACGACTGCCTTTTTGAGCCCCTACAAATAGGTCCGGTAACGGCTCCCAATCGTTTCTATCAGGTACCCCATTGCAATGGCATGGGCCATCTTCGGCCCCAGTCACTGGCAGCAATGCGCGGTGTTAAAGCTGAGGGCGGCTGGGGCGTGGTGTGCACCGAGATGATGGAGATACATCCCACCTCAGATGTGACCCCTTATATTGAGGGTCGCCTCTGGGACGATGGCGATATGCCTGGTTTACAGCTGATGACCGACGCGGTGCATCAGTATGGTTCTCTGGCCGGTGTTGAACTTGCCCATAGTGGCTCCTCAACAGGTAATCTCTATTCTCGTGAGGTTCCCCTAGCCCCAAGTCATACCGCCTGTTACGACAACCTACCTTTTTATGCACGGGCCATGGACAAAAAGGATATTTCTAACTTTCGCCATTGGCACCGCCAAGCGGCACTGCGCGCCAAGGCTGCGGGGTTCGATATTATTTATGTGTACCTTGGTCATGACCTCACCTTACTACAGCACTTTTTATCCCCCCGTCATAACCGTCGTACCGATGAATATGGCGGCAGTCTAGTGAATCGTGTGCGACTAATGAAGCAGGTATTACAGGACACCAAAGAGGCCGTGGGCGATCGCTGTGCCGTGGCCTGCCGTTTTGCTGTTGATGAATTAATCGCCAGTGGCGGACTGCGCTGTGGTGATGAAGGCAGAGAAGTGATTGAGATGCTGTCTGAGATACCCGACCTCTGGGATGTGAATATCTCTGATTGGTCGAATGATTCTCAGACCTCAAGATTTGCCGAAGAAGGTTACCAGGAACCCTTTACCAGCTTTGTTAAGCAGGTAACTAAAAAGCCGGTGGTGGGTGTTGGTCGTTATACCAGCCCAGATAAAATGGTGTCTCTTATAAAAGGTGGTGTACTGGATATGATTGGTGCTGCACGCCCTTCTATCGCAGATCCCTTTTTACCCAACAAGATTCGCGAAGGCCGCTTCGAGGATATTCGCGAATGTATTGGCTGTAATATTTGCGTGACTGGCGATATGAATAGCTCACCAATTCGCTGCACCCAAAACCCCACCATGGGTGAAGAGTGGCGCAAAGGCTGGCATCCAGAAATAATCCCCGCGAAAAAGACCGACGATGCTGTACTGGTGATTGGCGCTGGCCCTGCCGGTATGGAACTGGCCATGTCATTAGGTAAGCGTGGCTATCAGGTGACTGTCGCCGAAGCTTCTGGTCAACTAGGTGGCAGGGTATTGCAGGAGTCAGCCCTACCCGGCTTAAGCGCTTGGAAACGTGTGGCTGATTATCGTGAGCTATGGCTGCGCAAAGCACCGAATGTAGACCTGTATTTTGATAGCAGCCTGAATGCGCGAGATATATTGAGCTTTGAGATCCCCCATGTGTATCTAGCGACCGGTGCCTATTGGCGCCGAGACGGTATTAGCCGCTCAACCCCTTTTTCGGTTGAAGGCTTAGACAGCAGCAAGCTGTTTACCCCCGATGATATTTTTGCCGGCAAACTCCCCTCTGGGAAAGTTACGCTATTTGATGACGACAACTTCTATATGGGCGGAGTTATTGCTGAGAAGCTCGTCACTGCCGGCTGTCAGGTAAGCTTTGTCACCAACGATGCTCTGGTATCTCCCTGGACGGTTTACACCATGGAGCAGCACCGTATTCAGACTCGACTTTTAGAGCTTGGGGTGATTATTTACACCCAGCAAAATCTCAGTCGTATTGAAGCCGATCACTGCGTGCTGGCCTGTGTGTACACCGATAAAAAGCAAATTGTTGATACAGATGCACTGGTGATGGTCACCGAGAAATTACCCCATGAACAGCTCTACCAAACCTTGATCGCCGAGCGAGAAATAGAGTCTGATCTCTGGACCCAAAGTGGCATCTCTACCCTAACCGCAGTGGGTGACTGCTATGCCCCTGGCACGATTGCCAATGCTGTCTATTCTGGTCATTTGAATGCCCGACAGCATGATGAAAATCATCCCCGGATTGACGTGCCTTTTAAGCGCGAAAGAATACTGATTTAGGTGCCGTTGGGAGGTAATTCTATTGGGAGCTGACTGTATTTGAAGCCAAGCTTGGGCTATTACTAGAAAGTGACGGATAATTTGCCAGATAGTATGATTTCACATTGACGGAAACCGGCTTGGTCAGTATTATGCGCGCTCTCGAAAGAGACCGTATGGAAAGACATTCGGGGATTAGCGCAGTCTGGTAGCGCGCCTGCTTTGGGAGCAGGATGTCGGGGGTTCGAATCCCTCATCCCCGACCACTTTCCGGTCTCAGCTTGAAGGCTATGCCGCCCATAGCTCAATTGGATAGAGCATCCGCCTTCTAAGCGGAAGGTTCCAGGTTCGAGCCCTGGTGGGCGGACCAAGGTCTTTTTGTCTGGTTTGAATAGTTAAAGTCTCAAATTTATATCGCTTTAATGGTGGACGTAGCTCAGTTGGTAGAGCCCCGGATTGTGATTCCGGTGGTCGCGGGTTCAATCCCCGTCGTCCACCCCATTAACGCCTCCTCAAGCTTCATATCATTAGATTTCCTTATTCTCAGTTAAACCGGTTAAAAAACAATCAAAGAACAGTTAACATGTTGGCGTTAATATACGCCCTTGCCTATTTTGGCGTCCGTAATTCACCCCTTATTTTATACAGGTATTCACATGTCGGCATTGGTTCTTGATGGTAAATCTCTCTCCGCAGCAACAGAAGCTGAACTCAGTGAACGGGTTTCTGCACTCAAGGCCAAAAACGGCGGCCAGGCACCTATCCTGGCAACCATACTCGTTGGCGGCGACCCGGCCTCAGCGACCTATGTAAAAATGAAGCAAAATGCCTGCAAGCGCATCGGTATGGACAGCACCAAAGTAGAGATGGGTGAAGACACCACCACCGAGCAATTGCTCGAAAAAATTCAAGAGCTTAACGCCAACCCCAACTGCCACGGCATTCTGTTACAGCACCCCGTGCCGCCGCAGATTGATGAACGCGCCTGCTTTGACGCCATTGCCCTAGCCAAAGATGTCGATGGCGTTACCTGCCTTGGCTTTGGCCGTATGGCCATGGGCGAAGAAGCCTTCGGCTCAGCCACACCTCAGGGCATTATGCGTATTCTTGAAGCCTACAATATTGAATTGTCCGGCAAACATGCGGTTGTTGTGGGTCGCAGCCCGATTCTTGGCAAGCCAATGTCACTGATGCTATTAAATGCCGATGCCACAGTAACTATCTGTCACTCCAGAACCAAGAACCTACCCGACCTCATTAAGCAGGCAGACATTTTAGTAGGCGCTGTTGGCCGACCAGAGTTTATTAAAGCAGAATGGATTAAAGATGGTGCGGTGGTTGTTGATGCTGGATATCACCCAGGTGGTGTTGGCGACATCGAACTGGCACCACTCGCTAATCGCGTCAGCGCCTATACCCCAGTCCCAGGTGGCGTAGGCCCTATGACCATTAACACGCTAATTTTGCAGTGCGTGGTAGCCGCTGAAAGAGCTTCAGCTAATTAAGAGCTTCAGCCGATTAAGAGCCCTTAGCCCGTAAAAGGCCCTAAGACTTGCTGCTAATTTTATCGATCATGGCAGCAATAGAATCTCGAGCAAAGGGCTGTTCAATCGACCAG
>CAJJAS010000202.1 GCA_905182245.1 gamma proteobacterium HTCC2207
CAAAACCTGCCAGCGCACCGAACAGGGCAAAGGCTCCGCCCAGGTAGCGATAGTTAGGTCCCAATCCGTTTTTAATGTAGTACATGGGGCCACCCACCTTGCGGCCGAGCTCATCAGTCTCACGATAATTTACCGCGAGTACGGCTTCGGCATACTTAGTGGCCATACCAAAGAACGCAGCGAACCACATCCAGAAAAGTGCCCCCGGGCCACCGAGGCCAATGGCCGTGGCAACACCGGCAATATTACCCATGCCAATAGTTGAAGAGAGTGAGGTCATCAAAGCATTAAAGGGTGTGATCTCACCCTCACCACTGCTCTTTCTGCCTTTCATTAGCTGCCGAAACGCATAGGGAATATGGCTGACAGTCATGCCCTTGAGGCCCAGGGTTAAGTAGATACCGGTACCCAGTATCAGGATCAGCATCACTGGTCCCCAAACAAATCCATTTACTGCATCAATCACTTGCTCGAACATAACTGCCTCTTTTATTTTTAGCCGACTTAAAAATTGAGTCGATCTTGTTGTGCTAATAATCCAAATAGACCACCGGTATGAAGAAATACAATATCGGAATCTTTGTCGTAATTACCTTGACGAATTCCCTCCAGCATACCGTGAAATGCCTTGCCGGTATAAACCGGGTCTAGAATAACCCCTTCCAGAGCCGCGAGTTCTTTGATTGTGTCAAACACTTCGGGCGGAGCCACACCATAATCAGGACCTACAAACTGATCATTGGTGTTAATTAATAATGAGTTTAACGCCATGTCGGGCGCAAATTGCTCTTGCCACTGCCTGAGATCGTCTCGCACCTTCCGATCAAAATAGGCGACATTGTCACAGACCGCATAGGCTTCAATCTGAACTGGCATATTATGGATTTTACAGCCAACTATTAAGCCAGCCTGAGTACCGCCAGATCCTGTGGCATGGACAATAGTACTAGGGTTAATATTTTCTCGCGCGAAGTCGGCTTTTAGTTCTTCTGCGGCAGCGATATAACCCCAGACACCGGTGCCATTACTGCCACCAGTAGGAATGGAAAAGGGTTTAGCGCCCTGCTGCTCGTAATGCCCTTGCCAATGAGCAAAGAGACCATCCAGCTGTTTAAATTCATCCTGACTGTAATGGCTAATTGTGGCCCCTACCAACTGATCCAACAGTAAGTTACCCACGGGGGCAGGCTCGATATCCGAGCGCAGTAGTAGATGCACCCTAAGCCCAAGCTGAGCACCCAAAACCGCGACAGCACGGCAGTGATTAGACTGCACACCACCAGAGGTAATTATTGTGTCGCAGCCATTAGCAACGGCTTCAGCGAGGAGAAATTCGAGCTTGCGGACTTTGTTACCGGAGGTTAGACAGCCGGTGAGGTCATCTCGTTTGATCCAGATACGCGGGCCGGCCATTTTGGCCGAGAGGCGTGCCAGTTTATGCAGTGGCGTGGGTGTCTGAGCGAGATTGAGTTTGGCGGGGTAAGAAATCATATTGTGGCCTTTTGCCAAGGGGCCTAGGCCCCTTCGCGAGTGCGATCCAATTAGATAGCTTTTATAGTGCCCTTAGGCAGCACTGCATGAACAGCAGCTTTCTGAAATTTGAGTTCGAGATTGTTGGTGACTTCTAAAACCACGTAATCACCTTCAAGCTTAGTGATTTTTCCCAGCATTCCGCTAGTCATCACTACTTCGTCACCCTTACCTAAACCACCTAACAGATTTGTATGCTCTTTTTGACGCTTGCGCTGTGGGCGAATAATCAAAAAATACATGAATACGAAAAGACCGGCAAACATAAACAATGTAACCATTGGGTTTGGTTCCGATGCACCAGACTGAGCAAAAGCACTTGAGATAAAAAACATCTGTAAATTTCCTTTAGGCTATTAAGTATAAATATAAGTAAAAATAAAAATGGTAGTGGATCTGCTCGACTTAGCGGAGGTTTTCACCTACCCAGTCCAGCACATCTTGATGATGGGTTTTGGTCTTAACCTTTTCCATCACATGAGCAATACGCCCTTCTTTGTCGATAATAAAGGTTGAGCGCAGCACGCCCATAAACTCGCGACCCATAAATTTCTTCAGGTCCCAGGCACCATATTTGTCGATAATGGCATGGTCTTCGTCAGACAGCAGTGTGAAATTTAATTCCTGCTTGTCTTCAAATTTGACCAGTCGATCAACGGAGTCAGGGCTAATGGCAATAACTTCAGTGTCCAGTGCAGCAAACTCAGCGCGGGTATCACGGATACCACAGGCTTGAACGGTACAGCCGGGGGTCATTGCTTTGGGGTAAAAATACACCACCACATTTTTATTACCTTGAAACTGCTTAAGACTGACTTTTTCACCGCGCTGATTCAGCAATGAAAAGGCGGGTGCCTTATTTCCAACTTTAGCAAATGCCACTAATTTATCCTCTTACCGCTTGCGATTAACAGTGCAGCACTTTAGCAAACTTTGGCGGATCACAGCTACAAAAAGCTCGGTTGTTTTGGTCCTTGGGGCGGTTTATTTTTACGGATCGAAAAAAAAGGCCGCCCAGAAGATCTGAGCGGCCTTTTTACTAGCTTTTCGCGTTGCGAATTAGACAGACTAAGGCAGTAAGTGCTGCACTGCGTCACGCTCTTCAGTGAGCTCTTCCTGAGTGGCTGTCATCTTGGCACGGGAGAAATCATTAATTTCTAGTCCCTGAACAATTTCCCAGTCGCCATCTTTGCAGACGCAGGGGAAAGAGTATATCAAGCCTTCTGTAATGCCATAGCTACCATCGCTATAAACACCCATACTGACCCAATCACCCTCAGCAGTACCCATTGCCCAGCTACGCATATGCGCGATAGCGGCATTGGCTGCAGAGGCTGCGCTTGAAGCACCGCGCGCTTTAATAATAGCTGCACCACGCTGCTGTACCGTTGGAATAAAGTCAGATTCGTACCAAGCCTGGTCGATCATATCGATGGCTGGCTTACCGTTGATTTTAGTTTCGTGGAGATCAGGATACTGCGTTGCTGAGTGATTACCCCAGATTGTCATATGAGTAACGTCATTGATCGTGGTACCAGTCTTGTTGGCAATCTGGCTCATGGCACGATTGTGATCAAGACGCGTCATTGCAGTAAATTGACGAGGATTAATGTCCGGCGCATTGCGCTGAGCAATCAATGAATTCGTGTTGGCAGGGTTACCCACAACCAATACTTTAATGTTTTTAGAGGCATTATCGTTAAGTGCCTTACCCTGAGCCGAGAAAATCGCAGCATTGGCTTCTAGCAAATCTTTACGTTCCATGCCTGGGCCACGTGGACGTGCGCCAACTAGCAGTGCGTAGTCGGAGTCTTTAAAGGCAACAGCAGCATCATCGGTACAGACCATGCCCGCAAGTAATGGGAATGCGCAGTCTTCTAATTCCATGGCTACACCTTTAAGCGCTTCAAGAGCAGGTGTAATTTCAAGCATCTGCAGAATAACTGGCTGGTTAGGGCCAAGCATCTCGCCAGAGGCGATGCGGAACAGCAGCGAATAACTAATTTGGCCAGCTGCACCGGTAACGGTAACGCGAACGGGTGAAGTCACAATGTATCTCCGAAAAATTGGGTAGTAAATCTGTTTGGGTAAAAGCGATCGACAGTATAATGCGGCCACAGAAAAATGCATCTCTGGGGCCGCGAATACATACTATTACTTAACGCTATGTAGTCTGATATGACGGCTGGTCTTTAAAGACTAGCTACAAAGTCGCTTGTAGGTCTCTTCCATGCGGCTGTAGAGATCATCTTTAAAGGTTGCCGATGCGGTATCGAGCTGGCCAACAATCTCAACTAGATTCTCGTTATCTTCAACACCGCCCCACTGCTTCTGATAGCTGCCATCTTGGTAGCCGTGGTCCTGTCGGAAGAAGTTAAGAACATTCTTACCCACATAACCTATGTACAGAGTTTCGAAATCCATCTTAATGCCTTGCATCAGGCGGGCAAAACCAGCGATATCAAAATCTTTAGTGGCCAGTGTCTGCTCGGTGAACTCTTCTAGATCTGTCGCAAAGTCATCGCTGGGCTTAGCCTTGGCGAATTCTTCAGTTACCTTCGCAGTAATTTCCTCGACAGAGTCGCCCTTAAGTAACAGCAAGCTGAGCCCGAAATGCCAAATATCCACAAGCTCTAGGGCAATCTGATCCACATCTGGAGTCTGTTTTTTCCACCATTTCCAACCGTAATGGTCGAGAAGCTCGGCACATTCCACCCAAATGGCACGGTACCATTCGAATTCCTGCTCTTGCCACTGGCTGTGTACCTTGGTGTTCATCTCGCCCTGCAATTGCAGCATGGTCGCTAGTTGCTGTTTCATTGTTGCTCCTTGGTTAAGCTCGTATAAAGCTGTTGCTGGTTTTTTCATGGCCAATACTGGTGCTTGGGCCATGGCCTGTAACCACGACAGCCTCATCATCGAGACTGTAGATGCGTTCTTTGATGGACGTAATTATCTGATCAAAATTACCGCCGGGTAAGTCGGTACGCCCAATGCTGCCCAAAAATAATGTGTCCCCGGCGATTAGGGTTTTATATTCTTCAAACCAAAAACTGATGGAACCCGGCGTATGCCCCGGCGTGTGAATGGCTACACCACCACAGCAGTTTAGGTCCTGGTCGTCGTGCATAAAATGATCTGGCTCAGGCAGGGTCACCTTAGGCACGCCAAAGCGCTCGCACTGCTCTTCTACCATGTCCCAGAGAAACTTATCCCCTTCGTGAAGGTAGATGGGCGCGCCTGTGGCTTCTTTAATAATGCCGGAGGCGAGAATATGATCGAGGTGGGCATGAGTATGAATAATGCCCACAACCTTTAGCTTTAGCTCCTTGAGCAGGGCCAAAATATAGTCGGCGTCGCCACCTGGATCGATTACCAGCGCCTTGCCAGATAGACTATCTCCAATTACTGAGCAATTACATTGCAACGGACCGACGGGAAAGGTTCGGATAATAAACTGGGATTGAGGCGTCTGTCCTTCTCGCATAGGCTCTGCTGTCGGGTCTACTATAAGTTCTGACATAGGGCTATCTCTATTGTGAGTCTATTGACTCGTGATTATTGGCTTACCGGTATTTTAAACAGTCGGTGGAAGTTTTGCGTAGTAATTTCGGCTAATTCTTCCAGACTAATTTCCCGCAGGTCGGCAATGCACTGAGCCACTTCACGCACATACTGAGGTTCATTCTGCTTACCCCTATGTGGAACCGGCGCCAGCCAAGGGGAATCGGTCTCTACCAGAATACGATCAAGCGGGACTTTTTTGGCTACTTCCCGCAAGTCTGCAGCACTGTTAAAGGTCACTATTCCCGAGAAAGAAATATAGAAACCCAGCTCTATTGCGGCCTTTGCCATCTCCCATGTCTCGGTAAAACAATGCATGACACCGCCCTCCGCTAAGGGATATTCACGGAGTAACGCGATGGTTTCGTCGCGCGCATCTCTGGTGTGAATAATAATAGGCAACTCGGTTTGCTGTGCCGCCAGCAAATGATTCACGAAGCTCTCACGCTGCCATAGCAGTGTTTCTGCGCTGTAAAAATTATCTAGGCCAGTCTCGCCAATAGCGACAACCCTTTTGGCCTGGGCCAGAGACACAAGCTTTTCCACGGAGGGAACGGGTTGAGTTATCTTTTGTAGAGGATGCACGCCAACTGAGGAGTAAATATTGTCGTACTGAGCGGTAAGCTCAACCAGAGAGGCTGAGGTTTCCAGATCAACGGCAACACTGAGGAACTGAGTAATACCTTTGGCCTGGGCATCTGCTAATACAGCATTAAGGCCACCCTCTCGATCATCCAGTTTTAAATGGTCGAGATGGCAGTGAGAATCTACCAGCATAATGAGACTTTTCTTGTTATGGGATTTATTACATCGTTAATGTCGGATGATGAGAGTTCACCATACCAGTTAACGCCTGTTCAATCTGTAGTTTAAGCTCTGCTTGCTCGTCGGTAAACTGCACGCCGACACCTTCTTTTTTGGAACTACCCGAGCCTTTGTGCGTCACCCAGACCACTTTGCCGGTCATGGGGATTGGATCGGTGCGCAGATAGATACTCAGTAGGAAAAAAATATCATCTCCCAGCTCATGGACTTTTTTGGTGGGAACAAAAATAGCGCCCCCCTGTACAAACGACATGTAATGTTCGTAAAGCTCAGCTTCGTCTTTAATTTCGAGGGCTAAAATACCCGCCTTGCCACCACTAAATCCTGTGCTTGCCATATTACCGCCTCTCTCTTCCCTTGATACCAATAATACAAATTCCCTTAATACATATCATCAACCGAAAAACACTCAGCTACTGCTAAAGACTAGCACAGACTACTTAGGCTCTGCGGCGAAATACCTGCAGCCAATCCATAAATAACTCTTCCCAGAGTAACTGTGGGTTAGGGTTAGAGCCAGACAAAACCCAACCACGGGCACTGCGTAACTTATCGGAAAACTCAAACAGCCCGGGATTTGGTTTATTTTGTAACTCGCCAGTGGCCAACCGATGCAGGTAGTCCATAAACCAACCCAGCATTAGATCGCTGTTCTGCTTTTGGCACTGCTGAGCGGCATCTAAGGCCGACATATCACCCAGACGCAGTTTATCTACTATCGCTTCGAATTGCC
>CAJJAS010000203.1 GCA_905182245.1 gamma proteobacterium HTCC2207
ACCAGCGCTCGGGAACGCAGAATTCCTTGGCCACTGATTAATCCCCGTGAATGCGGTGCTCGAATCTGGCAAGAATCAGAAACCCATGATGTGGCATTGTTGTTTGGTCGTGAAGACCGCGGTCTGACCAATGATGAGCTTCAGAAATGTAACTACCATGTGCATATTCCCTCCAATCCAGAATACAGCTCGCTGAATCTGGCCACGGCGGTGCAGGTGTTAGCCTACGAAATTCGTATGGCCAGTCTGTCCGACGAAGAGGGCAACCTGCCGTCCCTCGCAGAATGGGATCAGCCTCCGGTTACCGCCGATGATCTAGAGTACTTTCATGAGCATCTGGCCAAGACCATGGAAGAAATTGGCTTTTATGACCCCGAAAACCCCAAGCAGCTTTTAACCCGTATGCGCAGACTATTTAACCGCACGCGCATGGATCAAATGGAGGTTTCTATACTTCGTGGTCTGTTGTCTCGGGTGCAGCGTATTATCAACAAATAACCTATCAAAATGATCGGGTATTTAGTTGACTAAAACACTCGGGTATTACATAATTCGTACCCTAAACAGCAAAACAACTCACCGGTAATAGATATGCGCTTAACAACTCGAGGCCGCTACGCAGTAACAGCAATGCTCGACTTGACGCTGCACGCTCAGGACAAGCCAATTTCATTGGCGGGTATTTCTGAGCGTCAATCTATTTCCCTGTCATACCTTGAGCAGTTATTTTCTGGTTTACGTCAGGCTGGCTTAGTGTCTAGCGTGCGTGGTCCAGGCGGTGGTTACCTTTTGGGACGCAGTAGTGACGGTATATTTGTTGCTGAGATTATCGACGCAGTCAATGAGTCCTTAGACACGACAAGCTGTCAGGGTAAAGGCGACTGTCAGGGTGGCGAGATCTGTTTGACCCACACGTTGTGGAGCGATCTTAGTAAAGAGATCCACGGATTTCTAAATGGTATCAGTCTCGCTGATCTAGTCGCGAAACGAAACGTACAACATATAGCCCAGCGGCAGATTGAACAGCTGTTGGTTATAGATGACAACATGCAGGCTGGCGCCTGCTGAATTTGGAGTAATTAATGAACCTTCCCATTTATCTGGATTACGCTTCCACAACACCGGTAGACCCGATTGTTGCAGATAAAATGATGCAATTTTTGACCCCAACTGGTCAATTTGGCAATCCCGCGTCGCGATCACATGTATTCGGCTGGCAGGCAGAAGCTGCCGTTGAAGATGCGCGGACTGATGTCGCTAACTTAATTGGTGCTGATCCTCGCGAAATAGTTTGGACAAGTGGCGCTACAGAAGCCAACAACCTTGCAATTAAAGGCTGTGCGCACTTTAACCAGCGCAAGGGTAAGCATGTTATTACCTCGAGAATCGAGCACAAAGCAGTGTTGGATACTACTCGCCAGCTAGAGCGTGAAGGTTGGGAAGTCACTTACCTTGACCCAGATTCCAATGGCCTGATTCAGCCGCAGATGGTTGCCGACGCGATTCGCGAAGACACCACTGTTGTTTCAATCATGCATGTGAATAACGAGCTGGGAACACTGAACGACATTGCTGCGATCGGCAAAATCTGCCGTGAGCGCAAAGTATTCTTTCATGTGGATGCGGCCCAGAGCGCCGGCAAGACCCCCATTGATGTCGAAGCCATGTATGTGGATATGATGTCATTCTCGGCCCACAAAATTTATGGCCCAAAGGGCATCGGTGCACTCTATGTGCGTCGTAAGCCTCGCGTCCGTATCGAAGCACAGATGCACGGCGGCGGTCATGAGCGCGGTATGCGCTCTGGCACATTACCGACTCACCAGATTGTTGGCATGGGCGAAGCCTTTAAATTGGGCTTTAAGAACCTCGCCGAAGAATCTGCTCGTATCGACGCACTTCGCACTCAGCTGTGGGAAGGTGTTTCCGATATGGAAGAGGTTTACCTGAATGGTTCTGAAGACCAGCATGTTCCAGGTATCGTCAATATTAGTTTTGCCTTTGTAGAGGGCGAGTCTCTGATTATGGCCCTGCGTGATCTGGCCGTATCTTCAGGTTCAGCCTGTACCTCAGCCAGTCTTGAGCCGTCATATGTACTGCGTGCTCTGGGTCTGAATGACGAGATGGCACACAGTTCGATCCGTTTTAGTATTGGTCGCTATACCAGCGAGCAAGATATAAAAGATGCCATTGGTAAGGTTCGTCACGCAGTTGAGAAACTACGTGAACTGTCGCCATTGTGGGACATGTTCCAAGATGGCGTCGATCTGAGTACCGTAGAGTGGGCAGCGCACTAAGCGTTGCTTTTAAAGTTCAAGATAATAAGGAGTCATCAACATGGCTTACAGCGAAAAAGTTATTGATCATTACGAAAATCCACGCAACGTTGGCAAGCTAGACGACAATTCAAAATTTGTCGGTACTGGCATGGTCGGCGCGCCGGCCTGTGGCGACGTTATGCGTCTCCAGATTCAGGTTAACGATCAAGGCATCATTGAAGATGCTAAGTTTAAAACCTACGGCTGTGGCTCGGCGATTGCCTCAAGCTCATTGTTAACCGAATGGGTTAAGGGTCAGCACATTGATGCTGCTGCACAGATTAAAAATACCGAGATTGCTGAAGAGCTGGCCCTACCGCCAGTAAAAATTCACTGCTCAGTACTGGCCGAAGACGCCATTAAAGCTGCAGTGCGTGACGTTAGAGAAAAGCAGGGCAAATAAATAATGGCTATCACCATGACCCCAGCTGCCGAGCAGCATGTTGTTAAACATCTTGAACATCGCGCCAAAGGCGTGGGTATTCGTTTGGGTGTGCGCACCACTGGCTGCTCTGGCCTTTCTTATGTGCTGGAGTTTGTTGATGATGCGGCCACCGAAGATAAAGTTTTTCACTGTGGTGACATAAAGCTGATTATTGACCCAAAAAGTTTGTTGTACCTCGACGGTACCGAGCTAGACTACGTTAAAGAAGGTTTAAACGAGGGGTTCGAGTTTAAGAACCCCAATGTTAAAGATGAATGTGGTTGCGGCGAAAGCTTCCACGTTTAATCGCTCTGGCGCAGGCACTAGACAGGTTGATGACCCAGTGAAACTTTCCAGTGATTTCTTCGAGATTTTCTCTATTCCTGTTGCCTGGCAGGTAGAGCGAAGTCATCTTGATGCCATGTATCGCAAGCTACAGCAAGAATTTCATCCCGACCGATATGCCAGCAAAGGTGCTGTTGAAAAACGCCTTGCTGTGCAGACCGCGTCGCTGATCAATCAAGCCTACGACACCCTAAAATCGCCATTAAAGCGCGCCCAATACCTGCTAGAACTCAAGCAGATTGATGCGAGCCAGGACAGTCACATCACCAGTGACGGTGCCTTTTTAATGCAGCAGATAGAGTTGCGGGAAGCACTTTCTGAGGCACCTGATGCCGCGGACCCCTTTGCTGCGTTGGATAGTTTGCGCAGCGGAGTTGAATCCGCCTATAGCCAGCAGCAGGTGGATTTTCAGGCAGAGTATCAGAGCGACAACTATGATGACGCCCTTAACAGCGTCGCCAAAATGCAATTTTCAGCCAAGCTGCTCTACGAGATAGAACAGCTTGAAGCCGATTTAGAGGACCAATAACCAGTGGCATTACTGCAAATCTCAGAGCCGGGTCATTCACCCCAGCCCCATCAGCGCAAGCATGCGGTGGGTATAGATCTTGGCACCACCAACTCTTTAGTGGCTACCGTGCGCAGCGGTATGGCTGAAGTGCTGACCGATGAGCAGGGCAGAGAGCTATTGCCCTCAGTCGCCCATTACACCGCCGATGGCGTTAGCTGTGTGGGTTACGAAGCCGCCGAACATAATGTCAGTGATCCGCTTAATACGTTGGCCTCGGTTAAACGTTTAATGGGTCGTGGTCTTGCCGATGTAAAAACCTTTGGTGACCAGCTACCCTACGAATTTGCTGCAGATGACGGCGGCATGCCAAAAATTAAGACCGTTGCCGGTCTGGTTAGCCCAATTCAGGTCTCTGCAGAAATACTCCGCAAGTTGGCCGGTCGTGCCGAGATTTCCTTTGGCAGTATGCTTGACGGTGCCGTTATTACAGTGCCCGCCTATTTTGATGATGCCCAGCGTCAAGCAACTAAAGATGCTGCCACATTGGCGGGTATCAAAGTATTGAGGCTCTTAAATGAGCCCACCGCGGCGGCAATTGCCTATGGTCTCGATCAGGCTGAAGCTGAGACTGATTCCGCGCCCGAAGAGCGCGTTATCGCCATTTATGATCTGGGTGGCGGTACCTTTGATATCAGTATTTTGCGTCTCTCCAAAGGCGTGTTTGAAGTGCTGGCCACTGGCGGAGATTCGGCCCTTGGTGGGGATGATTTTGATCATGCCATTGCCAACTGGCTTCGTGTTCAGGTGGGTATGGATGAAGACCTAAACCCCATTGAACAGCGCATATTATTAGAGACAGCTAAATCAGCCAAAGAAGAGCTCACTGACTCCGAGCAAGTTGAGTTGGAAATTCTCGACTGGAAGGGCACCTTAACCCGATCATTAATGCACAGCCTGATTGACGGTCTAATCGATAAAACTCTACGTGCATGTAAGCGCTCACTTCGCGATGCAGGCCTAGAAAAGCTCGACATTAGTAATGTTATTCTTGTGGGCGGTTCTACTAGAACCCCACGAGTTGGCGAAAAAGTGGCCGAGTTATTTGGCAAGCAGCCACTGTGCAGTCTTGACCCAGACAAGGTAGTTGCCATGGGCGCTGCCCTGCAGGCCGAAGTGCTGGTGGGCAATAAATCTGGCGACGATATGCTGTTGCTGGATGTGATTCCCCTGTCACTGGGCATAGAAACCATGGGCGGTCTGATTGAAAAGATCATCCATAGAAACACCACCATTCCAGTGGCCAAGGCCCAGGAATTTACCACCTTTAAAGATGGCCAAACGGCCATGGCTATCCATATTTTGCAGGGTGAGCGTGAGCTTGCTAGCGATTGCCGTTCACTGTCGCGCTTTGAGTTGCGTGGCATTCCCCCCATGGTGGCGGGTGCAGCCAAAATACGCGTTGCCTATCAGGTGGATGCCGATGGCCTGCTCAGTGTGTCGGCCCGTGAATTAACCAGTAATGTTGAAGCCAGAATCGAAGTAAGGCCTTCCTATGGTATTGGCGAAGAAGAAATTACCAGTATGTTGCAGGATTCCTTCAGCCATGCCCGAGATGATATGCAGGCGCGTGCACTGAGAGAACAACAGGTGGAAGCCGATCGCATGATCGAGGATCTGCTGGCCGCTATCTATAAGGATGGAGATGCCCTGCTGAGTGATGATGAGCGCCGCTGTCTAAAAGTAGCGATCCAGGAATTGCGCGAGGTGCGCGAAAGCACCATAGAACACCGTGTATTGGCTCGGCAGATTGAGTCTGTCGCCAAAGCCAGTGAAGAATTTGCCGCCCGACGTATGGATGCCAGCATAAAAAGTGCACTGGCTGGACATAGTCTGGATGAAATCGAAAAAGGATAAGAGAAGCATGCCGAAAATAGTATTTTTACCCCATCACGAGATTTGCCCGGAAGGTGCTGTTGTTGAAGCCAATCCGGGGGAAAGCATCTGTGACGCAGCTCTACGCAATGGTTTGGACATTGAGCATGCCTGCGAAATGTCTTGCGCCTGCACCACCTGCCATGTGCATGTTCGTGAAGGATTTGCTGATCTGCCCATAGCAGACGAGTTGGAAGAAGATTTTCTCGATAAAGCCTGGGGTGTTGACCCAGACTCACGTCTTAGCTGTCAGGTAATAATGGACGATAAGGACCTGGTGGTAGAGATACCCAAATACACCATTAATATGGTTTCTGAGCGTCATTAAATATGCCCCTAAACGAAAGGGCAGCCAGCGGAGTAATGGACTATGATTAAGTGGACCGATATTAACGAAATAGCGATAGAGCTGACGGACAATCATGCAGATGTTGATCCTCAGTACGTTAATTTTGTAGACCTGAGGAAATGGGTTCTAGAAATCGAAGATTTCTCCGACGATCCTGATCGTTGTGGTGAGAAGATTTTAGAGGCCATTCAGATGGCATGGATTGAGGAGCAGGATTAACTCAATCCCTTAAACCAAAAAAGGATTTTAGTAGGCAAAGGATGCGCGAAAAAAACCACCTTTACAAAAAAGTATTGGATACGGCGCCTTTCGGGACTCTTTTTTTCGCCTATGGCGTGTGCATCGACGTCAATGCAAAAGCCCTGAGACTACTCCGCTGTCAGCGCTCACAGATTATCGGCACCAGCCTTGGTGGCGAGCCTGATAAAGACCATCAGGCATCCATTACTCAACTTGTTCAAGTTATTAATAAACTCGAAACAGATCAGCTGCCGGGCATTTTGTGGCGCTCCGAGAATACCGCTGAGGACGACGAAATTGTAGTGTCTCTCGGTGCCGTCGAAGAGGCGGATAATGTACTCTGCATTATGCTCTATCCCTTGCCAGCGCTGGCGAGAATGGTAGTTGAAGAATTTACCGCCGAAGACCTAGAGTGCATAGACACCAGTACTGAGCGAAAAGAAATCCCCAATCTGGTTGAAAGCCCCAAAACTCCCTACCGCCCAGAACCCATTATTAATGTTGACCAAGGCAACAGCCCTGAGCCAATCGACAGCCCTGAGCCAATAAAAAGCCCTGAGCCAATCGACAGCCCTGAGCCAGACCGGAATGAAATCCCCCCACCAACTACCGAAACCCTAGCAGGCCTGCCCATCGGCAAGCCCCTACTCAAAAGCATCAATGACTACATTGATCTTGATCGGGATGACAATGCCTGTGGTGCCTTGCTATTAATCGATCTAGACCACTTTAACTCTATCAATGAGTCTCTCGGCAAACACATCGGTGCCCAGATTCTTGAACGCGCCAATGAAAGCATCCAGGCCATGCTCACAGACAATATGCAGGTAACCCAGGTTGCCGGCGACGCCTTTCTGCTCTTTATAAAAGATATGGCTCCCAGTCCGGCCGAAGCCAGAGAGCGCGCCCTGTCAGTGGCTAATGAAATTCGCTGTATTATAGCCCGGCCGTTCTTTACCGAAAATGGTGAAGTCATCGTCACGGCCAGCGTGGGTATAACATTGCTTTACGACCCGCTGATCAGTGCCGAAAAAGCCATACAGCAGGCCGAGAGCGCCATGTTTGAGGCCAAACGCCGCGGTCGAGATACCGTCACCCTGTTTGATACCCAAATTACCCGTCAGGCTCAGCAGCGCATTACCCTGCAGTCGAGCCTGCGTAAAGCCGTGGTTAATCAGGAATTTGATCTCTACCTGCAGCCCCAGGTCTCCACCCATACTGGTGCGGTAGTGGGAGGCGAGGTGTTGCTGCGCTGGATTCATTCCGGCCATGCCATGCATACCCCCGCCGACTTTATTCCTATTCTTGAGGCCTCAGGGATGATTGTCGATGTAGGGCTCTGGGTGATTCGTACCTCCTGCGAGTACCTGCGCAATATGCTCGACAGTGGTATCTGGACGCCAGATATGCAGCTGGGGGTAAATATAAGCCCCAAACAGTTCCATGATCCAGGCCTTATAAGCTCCTTGGAGCACAGCCTTAAAAGTTACGATATCAATCCCGAGATGATCACCCTCGAAGTCACAGAGAACTTACTGATTGATGACTTTGAGTCCGTGGTAGATAAGATGAAGAAAATTCGCAACATGGGCACCAAATTCTCCATTGATGACTTTGGCAGCGGTTATTCGTCCATGATTTATCTGAAGCGTCTGCCACTGGACGGTTTAAAGATCGATCGAGAATTTATCAGCAACCTGAATACCGATAAAGATACCCTGGGATTGGTTGAGGCTATCATGATGGTGTCTCGCCATTATGGCCTGGAGGTCATCGCTGAAGGCGTTGAAAAACGTGAGGTTCTTGAGGTCCTGCGCAGCCTAGGTTGCGATAAATATCAGGGCGCCCATTTCAGCATGCCTGTCTGTTTGGACAAATTTCAGCAGCTCTTAGTGGCCTAACAAATAAAAGCATTGTTACCGCGTTCCTGTGCAGGTAAAATCCGCGCCATCGCTCGCAAGGGCTATTTTATTACCCACCTATTAATTAGTCTTATCCCCATTTTGGAGAACTCTTCATGGCGACTGAACGCACTCTATCTATTATCAAGCCCGATGCCGTAGCAAAAAACGTTGTTGGTCAAATTTTAAGCCGCTTTGAATCTGCAGGCCTGCACATTGTTGCCTGTAAAATGCAGCAACTTACTCAGGAACAGGCTGAAGGCTTCTACGCTGAGCACAGCGAACGTCCTTTCTTTAAGGATCTGGTTGCATTTATGACCTCTGGTCCTGTATCTGTGCAGGTACTTGAAGGCGAGAACGCCATTATGACCAACCGCGATTTGATGGGTGCGACTAACCCTAAAGAAGCTGCAGCTGGTACTATTCGTGCAGACTTTGCAGAATCAATTGATGCCAACGCCGCACACGGCTCTGACTCATCTGAATCTGCAGCCCGTGAAATTGCATACTTTTTTGCAGATAACGAGATTTGCTCTCGTTAAACAGAGACATTAGGACAATCGTGTTCTAGGGACCTATGCCAAAAGCAGTAGAAGCAACAACAGTAATAGACGTCGAACCCCAACAAGTTAAAACTAACTTGCTGGGGTTTTCTGCGTCCAAACTCGGCGACTTTTTCGAAGAAATTGGCGAAAAACGCTTCCGTGCAACACAGATGATCAAGTGGATTCATCAGATGGGCGAGTGCGATCTCGACCAGATGACCAATATCTCCAAAGATCTCCGGGAAAGGCTCAAAGAGGTTGCTGAAGTAAAGCTGCCAGAAGTTGTGAGCTGCCAAGATTCTGTCGATGGCACCCGAAAATGGCTGATTAGAGTAGACGGCGGAAGCTGCATCGAAATGGTGTATATCCCCGAGCGAGAGCGCGGCACCCTCTGTGTGTCCTCGCAAATCGGCTGTGCCCTAGACTGCAGTTTCTGCGCCACCGGCAAGCAGGGTTTTAATCGAGACCTGACCTCCGCCGAAATTATTGGTCAGCTGTGGATAGCCGCAGACTCCTTTGGCCAGTTCAAGCATAAGGCACCACGCCGTGTCACCAATGTGGTGATGATGGGTATGGGTGAGCCGCTGATGAACTTCGACAATGTTGTCGATGCCATGAATATTATGCTCGAAGACAATGCCTATGGCCTGTCTAAGCGCAGAGTGACACTGAGCACCGCCGGCGTAGTGCCCGCGCTAGATAAACTTGCGGAGGTATCCGATGTTTCTCTGGCTATCTCATTGCACGCACCCAACGATAAACTGCGCAACGAGCTGGTGCCAATCAACCGCAAATATAATCTCAAGCAGTTTATTGAAAGCGCCGCCAATTATATTGACAAGATGCCGGATAATCGGCGCAAAGCCACTGTCGAATATACGTTGATGGATCAGGTCAATGATCGGTCCGTACATGCCCGAGAACTTGCAGTGTTATTGAAAGACTTACCCTGCAAAATAAACCTGATTCCGTTTAACCCTTTTCCGGGCTCTGAGTACAAAAGAGTCACAAATACAGCGTTAAATCGGTTTAGGGACATTCTGGCAGGGGAGGGTTACACTGTTACGGTTCGCACCACCCGTGGCGACGATATAGCCGCGGCCTGTGGGCAGTTAGCCGGTGAAGTTAACGATAAAACTCGCCGTCAGGAACGTTATAAAAAACGATTAGAAGAAGTACAGCCGGTAAGAATTATCGACTGATAAAATTGGCAGGGAATTAGAGAGGGACAGGGAATGACCACAATAACTCTAAGCAGATTTTTACTCGTAACAATATTGACCTCGGCAGTGCTGGCAAGTGGATGTGTTTCCACATCATCAAAACCCAGACAGGCCCTAGATCCGGAGGCAGCGTACCAACAGCACATTAAGCTGGCTATGAAGTATATAGGCACAAAAAACCGTGACCTTGCCAGGGTACATTTGCAGAAAGCAGCGCAGTTTGACTCCAGAGCAACCAGAACGCAGATGTCTCAATTGCACAATGGTTACGCACTGCTCTATCAGATGGAACAAGAAATGGTGCTGGCGGAAAGCCATTACCGCAAAGCCATAGCTCGCGATAAAACCGACAGCATGGCACGCTACAATTTCAGTGCATTTTTGTTTAATCAGGGCCGCTTTAAAGAATCCCTTGAAGAGATGGCGCTGGTAAGTAAGGATTTGAGTTATGAACGACGGCCCCAGGCCTTTTATATCGTTGGACTCTGTCATAGTAAGTTGGAACAGCAGGATCAGGCGTTGGAGTCTTTTGAGAAAGCGACCCAGTTAACGCCCAGGTTTGCAGCGCCGTATTTAGAGGCTGCTGAAATATACTTTGCCCAGGAGCGTTATCCGAGAGCCAAAAATGCGCTGGATCAATATGCATTTTTAGCACGCTCTACAGCCAAGAGTTTATGGCTAGCGGTGAGACTTGAAGATCGTTTTGGCAATAGAGATGCAGCCTCAAGTCAGGGCTTACAATTAAAGAATTTATTTCCGTACTCCAAAGAAAATTTAGAGTATCAAGAGTGGCTAAAGCGGTAATTAATTAAATGTTTAGTGAAACGCCAATAGTAAGACGCAAGTCTCGACAGATTATGGTCGGCAATGTCCCTGTCGGGGGCGATGCACCGATTTCTGTGCAGAGCATGACCAACACTAGCACCGCGGATGTTGCCGCCACGGTTGCACAGATCAAGCGTATCCAGCTGGCCGGTGCCGACATCGTGCGCGTCTCTGTTCCCTCGTTAGCCGAAGCCGAGGCCTTTGGCCAAATCCGCAAACTAGTGGATGTTCCCCTAGTGGCCGATATTCACTTTGACCACCATATCGCACTGCGAGTCGCAGATTTAGGCGTTGACTGCCTGCGTATTAATCCAGGCAATATCACTCGAGAAGATCGACTGCGTGAAGTGATTGCCAAGGCGCGAGATCTCAATATTCCTATCCGTATCGGCGTTAATGCCGGCTCTCTGGGTAAAGACTTGCTGCGTAAATACAGCGAACCCACTGCCGAGGCGATGGTTGAATCTGCTATGCGCAATGTTGAACTACTCGACAAGTATAATTTCCAAGATTTTAAAGTCAGCGTTAAGGCCTCGGATATTTTTATGGCGGTCGCCGCGTATCGAGATCTGGCTGTGCGTATTGAACAGCCTTTGCACCTAGGTATTACCGAAGCCGGTGGATTGCGTTCGGGTACCGTCAAATCGGCCATCGGTTTGGGCGCCTTATTATTAGATGGCATTGGCGACACCGTTCGCGTCTCATTGGCGGCAGATCCTGTTGAAGAAGCCAAGGTCGCCTGGGACATGTTGCGCAGTTTAAGACTGCGTAGCAAAGGTATTAACTTTATTGCCTGCCCGAGCTGTTCAAGGCAGGAGTTTGATGTAATCAAAACCGTCAATGAATTAGAAAGCCGCCTGGAAGATATTACCGTGCCCATGGATGTGTCGATTATCGGCTGCATCGTGAATGGTCCCGGCGAAGCGAAAGAATCTGATTTTGGTTTAACCGGAGGCTCACCCGCCAATTTGGTCTATGTTGATGGTGTGCCGGATCATAAGGTGGGTAATGAAAACCTCGTCAATGAATTAGAAGCACAGATTCGTGCTAAAGCGGCGGCCAAAGAAATACAGCTGGCCAAAGACGCAGAAAATTTAATCGCCAAAGCCTAAAAGAGTATTAACAGCGTTATGAAACTTCAATCCATCCGCGGCATGAACGACCTGCTCCCAGAGCAGTCGGCCACATGGCAGTATCTTGAGAGAACTGTTGCCGAGGTGTTGGGCCGTTACAGCTACCGAGAAATTCGTTTTCCGATACTGGAACAGACTGAGCTCTTTAAACGCGCAGTGGGCGAAGTTACCGATATCGTCGAAAAAGAAATGTACAGCTTCGAAGACCGCAATGGCGATAGTCTTAGCCTGCGTCCCGAAGGCACCGCTGGCTGCGTTCGCGCCTGCACCGAAAACGGTTTATTGCACAATCAAACTCAGCGTCTCTGGTATACCGGACCCATGTTTCGTCACGAGCGTCCCCAGAAAGGTCGCCTGCGTCAGTTTCATCAAATCGGTGTAGAGGCCTTTGGTCTCAATGGTCCAGATATCGATTCTGAGCTATTACTGCTGACGGCACGATTATGGAAAACATTGAAAATTGATCATGCGGTTACCCTGCAGATTAATTCATTGGGCACCTCAGCGGACCGTGCGCAGTATCGCGCTGCCCTAGTGGAATACCTTAGTGCCCGCCAAGACTCACTGGATGAAGATAGCCAGCGCCGGCTGCTCAGCAACCCCATGCGGATTCTGGACAGTAAAAACCAAGATACTCAGGCGCTGCTAAACGATGCGCCAAAATTGGCCGACTTTATTGATCAGGAATCTCGCGATCATTTCCAACAGCTGTGCGCTGTATTGGATGCTGCCAAGATTAGCTATGAAATCAATCCTCGACTGGTTCGTGGCCTAGACTACTACTCCAAAACCGTCTTCGAATGGGTGACCACTAGCCTGGGTGCTCAGGGTACAGTCTGTGCCGGCGGTCGTTACGACGGACTGGTCGAACAGTTGGGCGGAAAACCCTGTCCTGGCGTAGGTTTTGCCATGGGTGTCGAAAGACTGGTGCTGCTGCTTGACGAGTTGGGCGTTGTCCCCGATAGTATCGGCCAGAATGTAGACCTCTATATAGTCTCAGTCGGAAATATTGAACTCGAGGCTATGGTATTAGCGGATGATTTACGCAGCCAGTGCCCTAATATTCGTATCGAAAGCCATTGCGGTGGTGGCAGTTTTAAATCGCAGATTAAGAAAGCAGATAAGAGTGGAGCTGCCGTCGCGCTGATATTAGGCGAAGACGAAGTGGCCTCCGCAACAGCAGGGGTTAAATTTCTTCGTGAAGAAAAGCCCCAGCAAACGGTTGCCCAGACTGATCTGGCCAACCTATTAACCAACTATTTTATTGATTGAGGAACACCTGTGGCAGACCATCTTTCTGAAGAAGAACAAATTGAAGCGGTAAAACGTTGGTGGGCAGCAAACGGCATGCAAACGATTCTTGCCGTGGTTCTGGTTATTGGCGGCTACTTTGGCTGGCAGTACTGGGAACAGGAACAGGCAATTCAAACAGATCAGGCCTCTGATGCCTATCTACAGATGATCGAGATAGTGTCTGGAACTAATCCTGGCGAGCTGCTCGGCGAAGATCAGCAGGCAGAAGTAAATACTGCTGCGGACCAGCTTAAAGAGAATCACAGTAACTCAGCCTATGCTCAGTTTGCCGCGATGTTAAAAGCCAAGCTGGCTGTTGATAACCAAGATTTGGACACAGCAGCCTCAGAATTACAGTGGGCTCTGGATAACAGTCCTGCCCCTGCAACAGAACGACTAGTGCGCTTGCGTCTGGCACGTGTCGAAGCAGCACGTGGCAATATTGATAGTGCATTGCAGATGGTTCAGGGTATTGATGCCGCAGAGATGAAGTCTGCTTATGAAGAAGCCAAAGGTGACTTCTACTTACTGCAAGACAATGGCGCTGCTGCTTTTACGGCCTATGAGTCTGCTTTGGCATCCAATGAGTCACAGGATCCGATGATTAGAA
>CAJJAS010000204.1 GCA_905182245.1 gamma proteobacterium HTCC2207
GAAGCAGCAAGTTACCGCAGTACCGAAGGGAACAAAGATGCCTGGGCACTAGGTGTGCAGTGGCATCCGGAATGGCAGTATGAAAGTAATAAAGTATCATTAGCTTTATTTAATGCGTTTGGACAAAAAATAAGAAGAAAATAGGGAAGAACTCGCTTTCAGTGCTTGGTATATATCTTTTCAAAGGCTAGACTCACAAGAGATGGGAGCTATTGTAGGGAATAATTAATAGTGTAAATATTGGCAACGACGCCATTTAACTAAGTTCTCGGGGGATTTATGAAATCAACTCAATTAGTACGCAAAACGTTACTTTCAGCAGCGGTGGCTGCAGCGACACTTAGCGCAGCACAACTCAGCGCAGCACAGATTGAAGAAATTATAGTTACTACGCAAAAGCGTGAGCAATCACTACAAGATGTTCCCATCAGTGTTTCCGCCTTTACCGGCAATTTTATGGAAAAGGCACAGATATCAGATGCGAAAGCCTTGGCTCTGTTAACGCCTGGCGTTTCTGGCGACACCGATGATTCCTTTCTTGATTCACTGAATGTTCGTGGTATCAGCACTAACGATTTTGGTGTGGGTGCCGAGCCTTCAGTGGGCGTTTACCAAGACGGTATTTATTTGGGTCGCACCGGTGGAGCCCTAGCCAGCTTCTTTGATCTGCAAATGGTCGAAGTGGTCAAAGGCCCTCAGGGTACCTTGTTTGGTCGTAACGCCTCTGCAGGCGCAATTTCAGTGACGACCGCCAAGCCAACCGATGAGCAGTCTGGTTCCATCGATCTTGGTATCGGTGAAGATGGTTACATGGAGTTTACCGGCATGATGAATATGCCGATCAATGAAAACTTTAGTCAACGTCTGGCAGTCTACAGCCAAGAAAAAGACGGCTGGGTGACCAATATCAATGACGGCAAGGCTGCAGGTGCCATTAAAAATACCGCAGCTCGATATACGTTAGCCTTTGAAAATGACAAAGTATCCAGCACATTAATGCTCGAATACGAAGATCGCGAAGGCCCGCCAACTCTCTATCAAGTATTTGACCCTGATGAAACCGGTATCTCTTTTTACAGCACAGATGCAGCCCCTAACCAGTTTAGTTCTGATGTTGATAGCGATAAGCTGATTGACGAAGGTGAAGTCTGGGGAGCTACACTGAATGTCGAAGTCGACCTCGGCAATGACTACAGCCTGACCTCTATTACCGGTGTCCGTGGCCACAACTATTATTACTTAGAAGATTTTGATGGTGAAGATCGCGAAATCTTTAACTACAACCAGATTCAAGAGCAGAAGTACTTCAGTCAGGAATTCCGCATAAACAAAGAGACCGATGCGGTTAGCTGGTTTGTGGGTGCTTCGATGTATAAAGAAGAAATCCAAACACGCTTTAATCAGACCTATGACGAAGATGTTATGTGTCAGACGTTGGCGGTTGCTTACAGTGTTGACTACGATGCCGACCCGGATTATGTCGAAGGCGAAGTCACTGACTGTAGCTCTTATTACTACTACAACTACGGCGATGCCTCTTACACAGATCCAGGTGTAGGTACTCGCAATGATAGTGTTGATATTGATGCAGAATATGATGGTTGGGGCGTTTACGGCGATGCGACCTTCCATGTGTCTGAAAAACTTGATGTCAGTGTAGGTGCCCGTTACACCGAAGATAATCGTGACTTTGGCCAGAAGTTTGGTGGTGAAGACCGCAATTATTTCTTCTATTCATTCCCGTTTTTCTCCTCTGACTTTATCCGTGGCAGCGATAGCTGGACCAATACTTCACTGCGTACAGCGGCGAGCTACCAGCTAACCGATGATGTCTCTACTTATATCAACTACTCGACGGGTTACAAGGCAGGTGGTTTTAACACCTTCTTCGTACTGTTCCCCGATGACGTAGACCTCGATGATGTTGATGGTGATGACGCCATAGATCTGGGCGGCACGCCCGAGAGCTTCGACAAAGAGGAAGTGACCAATATTGAGCTGGGTGTAAAAGGCCAGTTTTGGGATGGTCAGATGCAGCTTAACGCCAGCATTTACCAATACACTTTCGATGGTATGCAGTCTGGTTACTACATAGGTTCACGCTACAGTGTGGCTAATGTGGGTGATGCTGAGGGTAACGGCGTAGAGTTTGATATGCGTCTATTACCCAGTGATAACCTCGATATCTATCTAGGTCTTTCCTGGGCTGACACTGAGTTAACCAAGCCTACGGCAGGATTCTGTGAGCCCGCTGACTGTCAGGGAGCGCAAATTCCCGGCACCGTCGAATTTAGTGGGGCTATGGTAGCGACTTATACAATACCTATGGAAAATGGCGATCTGGCTATCACCTGGGAAACCTTCCACCAGGATAAAGGAGTTGCCTTCGGTGAATTTAATCTCGACCCGCTGATGAACGATGGCTTTACCACCAACAATCTGCGCATTGGTTATGACAGTGCAGAAGACTGGTCTGTGACTCTATGGGTTAACAACATTAACGATGAATTCCACTACAAGGGAACTGCTGGAGGCGAGGCGAATATTGCACCTCATTACTTTGGTTTCTCTGAGCCGCGCCGTATAGGTTTAGATGTAGGGTTTAAGTTCTAACTTAGTAAGCAGTATTAGCAGCCAGTATTAGTAGGCAGCATTATTGAGTAGTAATCGAAAAGAGCCGACTGTAGCGAATTATTTTAGCTGCTATAGTCGGCTTTTTTATCACCTGTAAAAAACACGATGGCCAACATTATGGATCCTCAGCAACAATTCTTTCAGGCACTCACCGCATTGCGCGAAGGCAATCTGGACCGTTGCGAAGAGATATGTGAACGACTGCTGGCCATAAACCCTCGCGAGGTTAATACCTTACGACTGCGTGCCCAGGTCTGGGAGCGTCGTGGTGATCTAATAAAAGCAGAGCAGGGGTTTGAAGCGGCCCTCGTCATAGCCGATGACTTCGCCCATGCCTGGGCTGATCTGGGTAAGGTGCAATACGCCCTTAAAAAATATCCGCAGTCTGAATCTTCGCTGCGCCGCGCCCTGGCCTTAGATGGAAAATTAAAGGGTCCGAGCAACCTCCTTGCACAGCTGCTTAAAGAGTTAGGCAAAGCCGATCAATCAGAAGCATTGGATAGTATTAATACCCAGCGGGCGGCCTTAAAAGAAAAGGTGTATACCGCCTATCGCATGGCTACGGCGGGTGATATGGCTGCTGCCGAAACCCAGTGTCGCGAGGTGCTTAAGCAGGACCCAGATAATGTGGGTGCCAAAGAGTTTTTAATTGAGCGGGCCCTCGAAAGTGGCCGTGCCCGCTGGGCCGAAGAGCTGGCCCGGTCCTTAATTCGCAATATGCCCGAACGACCAAAATGGTGGCTAAAGTTGGCCTCGGCACTGTCTCGTCAAGATCAGGTCACTGAAGCCGAAGAGGCCGCGCAGCAGGCGCTGAGTATTGATCCGGATAAAACAGAAGGGCGCATGTTGCTGGGAAGCATATTCAGTAAAGACAATCGATTCCCCGAGGCTCTGGAACAGTACGATCTGGTGCTCCAGCTGAGCCCCGACTATGTTCCCGCTCTGTCACAAAAGGCGACGGTACTAAAAACCTTTGGTCAGCAGGAAGAGGCTATCGAGACCTATCAACGTTGCATGAGACTAGACCCTAAGCATGGCGAAGCGGCCTGGTCATTATCCAATCTTAAAACCTATAGATTTACCGATAGTGAAGTCGACAAGATGATCGCAGTGTTGGCGGTTGGTGATCTGTCTGATCAGCAGACTGTGCATTTTAGTTATGCGCTGGGTAAGGCTTATGAGCATCGAGAAGATTGGCAAAGTGCTTTTGAATCCTATGCCTCCGGAAATCTGGTTAAGAAGAAACTGGTCGACTGGAGCGCCGATAAATTTACTCAGCAAGTGGATAATATTATCCAAACCTTTAGTGCTGATTTTGTAGAAAAAAATAGAACGGTGGGCATAGAGGATGACGCAGCCATCTTTATTCTTGGCCTGCCTCGGTCGGGATCTACCTTACAGGAACAGATTCTCGCTTCCCATTCACAGGTCGAAGGCACCAGAGAATTGCCCTATATTCCCTGGCTGGCTCAGCGCATGAATAGGCCGCCCCAAGCCATGGCTAGTAAGGCCTATCCACTGGGAGCCAGAGAACTCAATAACGAAAACTGGCAGTCTCTTGGCGAGCAGTTTATGCAGCAGGCTCAGCGTCATCGGCAGACAGATGCGCCTTTTTTTATTGATAAGCTGCCTAATAATTTTCTCTATGTAGGGATGATTTTATTGTCCATGCCCAATGCGAAAATTATCAATACAGTCCGTCACCCCATGGATAACTGCTTTGGTTGCTTCAAGCAGCTATGGGCAGAGGGACAATACTTCGCCTACGATCTCGACGATTTGGGTCGTTACTATCGCGACTATATTCGGTTGATGACTCATTGGCAGACGGTATTTCCCGGCAAGATTCATTCGGTGAATTACGAAG
>CAJJAS010000205.1 GCA_905182245.1 gamma proteobacterium HTCC2207
CCGTGTTGCCTACCGCGGGTAGCTTACCCGCAGCATCGAGTGCCCGACCATCAGACCAGGCTACATTGTAGACATGCTCATGCTGCTCACCGGCGGCATCAACCCAACCTTTAACCATCTGAATACGGTCAAGATTAGCATCCACAGGATCTTTAACGGCACGCAGTAAAAAGCTCGGTGCTACGTTAGTGCCCTTCGCGTCGCTAGACATGATATCGCCACCCATGGGGACCCCATGCTCATAGCCGATCTCGGCAAAGTCTTTAGACTCTGCTGCATTGGCGGGAAAATTCCAGCCGCCAAACATCTGGACACGCAGTCGCGGGCCAGTGGTGGCGTAAGTCTCTTTGCGCTTAAAGGCTGCATAAATTGCTTCGCGATTATTTTCTGTGGCCCAGACCGCCGCTAAACCAGAGGCCGACATATCCCAGCCGTCAGCACCCGTGGGGTTACCTAATACTGGAGCCTTGGTTTCAGGGGTGGAATCTTTGGCCATCTTGCCCCAGAAATTACCCTCTTCCGGAGATGACAAGCCTGAGTGAGCATCGGTTGAACCAATAAAGCCAAACTTGTAGGGGTTAACGCCTATTTTCTGTTCGAGGGCAAGACCCGTTTTCAGCGCTGGACGAATATAGTCACCGGGAGAAACATCGGTTTTACTCGCCGTGGTTTGAATGAAGTGCTCGTAGGTTTCAAAGTCAGCAAACTCATCTTCAGGCGAAAACGTAGCATGGGTTTCACTATCCCCTTTAATCTGAGTCACCTCAGTAATGGGCTCCCACTGCATACGCGTGCGCGCATAGTCTGCCGTAATAGGCTGACCCTTTAGTGTAGTTTCCGCAAACATATAGCCCTTGGAGATATTCGAGTTGTGAGGAATAGCGATAAAGCGACTGTCCGTACGCACGGCAGTGTCATCCAGCCATTGCCACAGATCTTCTGGGTACTGACTCTGGTCAGAACCGTAGGGGATGTATTGACTAGCCTTATCGCCGCCATCTGGGGTTATCACAATACGGTGCAGGTTGGCGCCAGTGGGAATCGAACTCCACTCCCAACCTAGTAGGCTAGTGAAAGTGCCTGGGTCATTGTGTTTTTCTGCCGCCTCAACGATGTCCTGCCAAGCACCTTTAGATGTCTCGCTGGTATCACCAAAAATAGCGACTCCATTAATATTATTGTTTACATCGGCCACTGGATCACCGCCCTTGATGGCCGCAGACTTAGGTAAGAATCGACCAAAAAATGCACGACCCAAATCCAAATCCAGTGCATTATTTAAGGCTCTTACCGCCCACCAACGCTTGATCGAGGCGTAGACACCCAGGTCTTCCCACTCGATAGTCTCATTGCGAATTTCACGCATCACACCCAGCATTTCGGCATGGTCTGACACCACTAAGAAATCTAACGGGGTATTAATTTGCACGCGGGCGCGGTTATAGGGATGAACAACCGGCTCACCCTTAGCCCAGCGATAGGCAGTATCTGGGTCAGCACTGTGGTTGTTGTTGAGGAAGGCATCAAAGGAATAAGAGGTATGCAAATGCGTGTCGCCAAAGTACACCTGTGTTGCACCCTCAGCTGCAGCAGTCGATTCATCAGCAACCGCCACTGAACCTAAACCCATAGCAGTTGCCGCCATTACAGCAATATGCAGATTCTTTTTCATGGTATTCCCCAAATTTATTATTATTTTTTAAAGGCTTGCAGCTTAAACCATTTTATTTACCTTGGTCGCGCAATTATCTGACTAAAGGGTATTTAATAAGGCCTCTTTGCCCTTCTATGGCAGTGCTGTACAGTGCGGGCACGATATTTCTATGGCTAGCCCTAACATGCACAAATTCTCTAAAACCACAGGCATCTCAGTAGTCGTCGCCAATATGGTCGGCACGGGCGTTTTTACCAGTCTTGGCTTCCAATTACTAGGTATTCAATCCTACTTTGTGTTGATGATGCTGTGGTTTATTGGCGGCCTCACCGCACTTTGTGGCGCACTAACCTACGCAGAACTCGGCGCTAACCTGCCCCGCTCCGGCGGTGAATATAATTTCTTATCGCGACTCTACCACCCCTGTGCCGGGTTTATTTCTGGCTGGGTATCGGCCACAGTCGGCTTTGCTGCACCGGTGGCACTGGCGGCCATGACCTTTGGCGCCTATCTATCTGCCGTATTCCCCGGTATCTCTCCAACTTGGTCAGCCGCCTCTTTAGTGGTTTTATTAACCGCCGTACACTGCCTCTCCAGAGAGACCAGCAGCAATGTTCAGCAGGCCTTTACCGCGTTAAAAGTACTCTTAATACTGCTGTTTTGCGCTGTGATATTTATCTGGGGCGGCACCCCTCAAAGCGCCAACTTTATGCCTCAGGCGGGAGACGAAAAACTCCTCTTCAGTGGTGCCTTTGCCGTGGCCCTGATCTACGTCAATTACGCCTACACCGGATGGAACGCAGCAACCTATGTCACCAGCGAACTAGACAACCCCCAGCGCAACCTGCCCATCGTGCTATTTGTGGGTACCGGCGTAGTAATGATGCTGTACCTGCTGCTTAACTTTACCTTTTTAAGCGCAGCACCTATGGGGATTTTGGAAGGCAAATTAGAAGTAGGTGTCATTGTTGCCGACCACGCCTTGGGTGACACTGCAGGCAAAGCCATGGGGGCAGTATTAGCCCTACTGCTAATCTCCACCGTCAGTGCCATGACCATGGCAGGACCCAGAGTGCTGCAGGTTATTGGTGAAGACTTTAGCCTCTTTTCGAAACTGGCTCGCTGTAATCGCCATGGCGTACCCATGACCGCGATTATCTTTCAGGGCCTGTTGGCCCTGCTATTTATTGTCAGCGCCACGTTTGAATCGGTGCTGATCTTCTCCAGCTTTGTACTGGGCGTTAATACGCTATTCTCTGTGCTTGGGGTATTTGTACTGCGCTGGAAAAAATTAAATATCAAAGGCGCTTACAAAACCTTCGCCTATCCTTTTGCACCGTTGATTTATCTGAGTGTGACGCTTTGGACGCTGGTGTATGTGTTGCTTTCAAGACCACAGGAAGGGTTGTTGGGCTTGGGGATTATTGGGGCTGGTGCGATCGTCTACTATTTATCCGTCGACAAAACGGCGCAAGATTCGGGTCGATAAATCTCTCTAAGTCAGCAATACTGAATCCATGAACTCTGACTACCAACGCATCGCCGATGCCATCGGTTACATCAATGCCAATATCCAACAGCAACCCTCGCTGGATGAGATAGCGGCGGCCATCAATCTGAGTCCCTTTCATTTTCAGCGACTGTTTAGTCGCTGGGCGGGTGTCACGCCTAAGAAGTATCTGCAAATTCTTACTGTCGATAGAGCCAAGGCGTTACTGGCTGAATCCAAACCATTGCTCGAAGTTTCTGACAGCGTTGGTTTAAGTAGTAGCTCGCGACTCCATGATCATTTTGTGCAATTGGAAGCAGTGACCCCAGGTGAGTATAAGAGTGGCGGCCAGGGTATTAGCATTCAATATGCCACGGCGCCGAGTCCCTTTGGGGAGATTTTTATTGCTGCCACCCCCAGAGGTATCTGTAAGCTTTCCTTTATTGGCCAAGATGATATAAATGCTGATATTGCCGATCTAAAAAGAAGATGGCCTAACGCAGAGTTGCGCCAAAATCCCTTGGATACAGTGGAGATTATTGACTCGATTTTCTCAACCACAGATGCGATAACTCGCCCACTGTCACTGCATGTTTCAGGTACCAATTTCCAAATAAATGTGTGGCGCGCACTAATGCAAATACCCGCAGGCACATTAAACAGCTACAGCCAGATTGCAGAAGCAGTGGGTCGTCCCAAGGCGGCTCGTGCAGTAGGTTCAGCCATTGGCTCAAACCCTATTGCGTTCTTTATTCCCTGCCATAGAGTACTGCAGCAGAGTGGTCATATTGGTGGCTATCACTGGGGTGTAACGCGTAAGCATGCAATGCATGCTTGGGAGACTGCAAGAAGAAACCCGCAGTTGGCACAGTAATCAACGCCGCGCCGCACAGAGCCCTGAGATCAATTAGGCTCCGCTTATTATTCCAGGGTTTTCTGACCGAGCGAGGACGTGTTTGAGCGCCAGCGAGTTCCGCAGCGCAGAAAACCCTAAAATCATGGAGTCGATCTTAGGGCTCTGTGCGGCGCTGCAGCGGCACCAAAAATCACCTCAGCCTTCAACTATCTCAGGAGGTAATCCCTTTAATTTCCAAGAAATCATCAAACCCAAACTCGCCCCACTCGCGGCCATTACCCGACTGCTTGTAGCCGCCGAAAGGCGCTGTGTAATCTTGAGACGCACTATTTAGACTCACCATTCCCGCTCGTAATTGACCTGCCACGCGCTTGGCTCGCTCATCATTACCAGTACTTAAATAGGCGGCCAATCCGTAGGGCGTGTCGTTGGCAATTTCAATGGCTTGTTCTTCTGTATCAAAAGGAATCATGGTCAGGACTGGGCCAAAAATTTCTTCTTTGGCAATCGCCATCTGATTGTTCACCCCAGCAAAAATAGTCGGTTTAACAAAGTAGCCAGCTTTAAAACCCTCTGGCTTACCCAGACCGCCGGCGACCAAATCGGCGCCCTCGTCCATTCCTACTTTAATGAGTCCCTGAACCTTATCAAACTGAACCCGACTCGACAGCGGGCCAATATGCTCGCCCTCTTTGGTCGGCTGATCTACTGCAATCTGCGCTGCTGTCTGCTTAGCAACCTGTACAGCCTGATCGTAAACCGATGACTGCACGAGCATTCGCGATGGCGCATTACAGGACTGCCCCGTATTACTCATCATATTGGCAATGCCTGCACCTACTGCGGTTTCAATGTCGGCGTCTTCAAAAATAATATTCGGTGACTTACCGCCAAGTTCTTGAGTAACTCTCTTGACAGTTTCAGCAGCGGCTTTAGCCACCAAAATACCGGCGCGAGTTGAGCCGGTGAACGACACCATATCAATATCGGGATGGCTAGAAATAACCGCACCAACATTGGGGCCATCGCCATTAACCATATTGTAAACACCGGCAGGAAAACCGGCCTGATGCATCATCTGGGTAAATAGATAGCCAGAGATGGGGGCGATTTCGCTTGGCTTGAGCACCATGGTGCAGCCAGTAGCCAGTGCGGGCGCAACCTTGCAAGTAATCTGGTTGATCGGCCAGTTCCAGGGCGTAATAAAGCCACAAACACCAATGGGCTCCTTAACAATGCGGGTATTTTCAATCTGGCGTTCAAATTCAAATACTTTTAATGCTTCCAGTGCGGCAGATATATGCCCGCGACCTGTATCAGCATGGGCTGCGGTAGCAAAAGAAATAGGGGCGCCCATCTCCATAGAAATGGCCACTGCTACTTCATCGTAACGGTCCATGTAGATTTGCAGCAGTTTTTCCATCAGCGCGATGCGCTCATCGACACTAAACTTAGAATAAACAGGGAATGCAGCTTTGGCAGCAGCAACCGCTGCATCAACATCGGCGGCGGCACCCAGAGAAATGGTCGCAATCATCTCTTCAGTGGCAGGGTTTTCTACATTGAGATCATTGGTCTGCACTGGGTCTACCCACTGGCCATTGATGTAAAACTGGCGTAAATCTTTCATTACAATTCCTCTTTAATCGGCTTAATGGCTCAAATTATTATGGCGAGAAGTCTAATGCTGATTACCAGACTTAGCCTATACCCCTAAATTGTTAGCCTTGAAACACCTTATAGTAAGGCTTCTAAGGCCTCGATGGTTTGCGGGCCTATCATGCGATGCAGCAACTTGCCGTCGGTACTAATAACTAGCGTCTCTGGCAATACAGCAACAGGCTCAAGGCCCCACATGCTGCGTGGATCGGCTAACAGTGCGGGAAACTCAATGCCCAGTTTGGCCATTTCGGTGCGTAGTAGCTCGCCCTGAGAATCATCAAAATTAACCCCTAGTACGGTAACCTGCTCTGCATGTTCATGGGCAAATTCATTAAATTCCGGAATCTCTTTGCGGCACGGCGCGCACCAGACCGCCCAGTAATTAATAAATACTAGCTTGGGAGAAGCAGCAAGATCGATAGACCCTCCATCCAATAACTCGTACTTAGACTCCGCAGAGTCTTGGGTACAGCCCATCAACGCCATGGATATAAGGCCTATTAAACCTAGTTTTCTAATCATTACCTGTGCTCTCTAGTCATGTTCTGTCTAAACCTGTTCTTTTAAAAGAAGTACCTTTGGCGCTAAATAGCGACTCAAGGGATACCGAAAAATTCGTTTCCAGGCTACTGCGAGTCTGGCCCACTAGCATATCGTACTTTTGGTACCAGGGATGATCCGAGAGTAATCTGTCTGACCCAGACTGTGCTGAACTCAATACATTCTCACCTAGCCAAATAGATACGTCGGCGAGTGTTATCCCGTTCAAATCTCGGATTAGCACATACTGACCACTGGCGGTTTTTTCGAGCACGTGCTGCTGGACCAATAGATTGCGCAGGCGTTTCCAGTGCTCCGCATCCAGCCCCTTTTTGACAATATATTGGTCAGACAGCGTATTACCCTGCTGCTGGCGCTGGCGGCAGTGCCACAGCACTATCATGGTGGCCAGTAGATCCGGCAGTTTCTTGCCCCGCCCATCCAAACGAAAGGTTTCCAAGCTACGCACTAGCTCGGCACCAATCAGTATCAGTACCCAGAGCAAGTAAATCCAGATCAAGAACAGCGGAATAACGGCAAAGGCGCCATAGACACTGGTGTAGCTGGAATGGGCAACCAGAGAGCTAAATAACGCCTTGGCACTCTCAAACAATAAGGTAGTGACCAGACCACCGATAACCGCATGCTGGCCCCGCACCTTGCAGTTCGGCACTGCAACAAAGAGTAATGTCAGAGCCATCCAGGTCAGCAACCAGGGCAGATAGGCAAACAGGTATTGGGCAATACCTAGGGCATCTACCTCATCGACCATCAACCGAAAAGACAGCAGGTAGGTTTTCATAACCACCCCCGCTGCCAGCAATAAGGGCCCCAGGCTTAAGATCGCCCAGTAGAGCAAAAACCCGCTCAGGCCACGACGACCCCCGTCGGTACCCCAGATATGGTTAAAGGTCTTTTCAATATTAGCCAGCATCAAATAAGAGGTCACCATCAGAATAACCGCACCCACAGAGCTGAGCTTGCGGGCCTGAGAGGAGAATTCACTGAGATAGCTAGTAATCTCTTGGCCGCTACTGGGCAAAACCTTGGAGAAAATCCAGGCCTCAACCTGGGATCCAGCATCCTGAAAGGCGGGGATCAGTGAGAACATGCTGTACATCAACGTCAGCATCGGCACTATGGCAAACAGGCTCATGTAGGTCAGTGCTGCTGCGGACTGCCGGCAACCATCGCGATTGAAGCGAAATACCAAATAGGTTAAAAACTGCCAGCCAATGGCGGCCTGTTTATTTAAATTTGTGAAACCAGTAACCACTGAGTCGTCCCTCTCTGTTTGGTTTACGTTAATTTGACGTACAATAACTCTTTTTATTGCCACGCCTCGTAAAAGGATAGTCCATGGCCACTATTTACCATAATCCCCGTTGTTCTAAATCCAGACAAACCCTAGAGATATTACGCTCAAAGGGCGTCGAACCTGAGATTATGCTCTATTTAGAGACCCCATTAGATAAGCCGACTCTGGTTGGCTTACTGAAAAAGCTAGCCCTCAACGCCGCACAGCTGGTACGTCGTTCAGAGCAAGATTTTAAAGACAACAATCTGGGCGCGTCCGATGTGACTGAGCAGCAGCTTATTGACGCGATGCTGAAATACCCGAAATTAATTGAGCGACCCATTGTGGTTGTGGGCGACAGAGCTGTCTTGGGCCGCCCTCCTGAAAATGTATTGGAGCTACTCTAATGTCGAATCCCTATGTTTTGGTGCTGTATTACAGCCGCCACGGTCATGTGAAAATGCTCGCTGATCAAATTGCTCAGGGCATTGAAAGCGCGGGTATGGAAGCACGATTGCGCACAGTGCCAGCGGTATCCACCGTCTGCGAAGCCACGGCAGAAAGCATTCCTGACAGCGGCGACATTTACTGCAGCGAAGATGACCTAGCCAACTGCTCAGGCCTTCTGCTTGGCAGCCCCACCCGATTTGGCAATATGGCCGCACCCTTAAAATACTTTCTTGATGGCACAGCTGGCTTGTGGATGAACGGCGCATTAATTAACAAGCCGGCAGGCGCATTTACCTCGACCTCAAGTCTCCACGGAGGTCAAGAATCCACATTGCTCACCATGATGGTGCCACTGTTACACCATGGCATGGTGTTTACGGGCGTGCCTTATTCTGAACCCGCACTGAGCGCCACAACAACCGGCGGCACCCCCTATGGTGCGTCCCATGTTGAAGCGGATACTCTCAGCGACCACGAAATTCAAATCTGTCAGACACAGGGCAAACGTATTGCCCTACTGGCAACTAAACTACTCTAATAACAAGGCAGACTCCGTTGACTACAGAACTAAAACTTTCCATCAGCAGATTTTTAACCCGCAGTAGCTATACTTTACTGATGCTCACATTAGCAGTGCATCTGTGGCTGCAAAGTGCGCCCTGGATTATTTACGTTATTAGCTTGCTGCCTCTGGCACTTTTTATACCCGGCATGCTGGCAGATAGACTTCGCACACTTATCTGGATGGGCTTTGTGGTGCTACTTTATTTTTATAACGGCGTACAAAATCTCAGCGTAGCCGAACCAGCGACATTGGATATTGTCGAACTGGTGTTGAGCGTCGTCTTGTTCTGCGCAGCAATGGTATATGCACGCATCCGACAGGTTAATAATTTATAACTCGTTTTCAGATAAGGAATTCCCATGAGTGAAAAAAAACCAGGCATTATTCGTCGTTTCTTTCGATTTATCGGAAGCATAGTCACGGGTATCCGCTACCTATTTAGCCTGCTTTTTGTTGGTTTATTTTTAATGTTAATTGTGGGAATGTTTGCCGAAGACATTCAACCTATCCCCGACAAAGGCGCCCTTTATCTGGCACCAAGTGGCGTATTAGTTGATCAAAAAACCTACACCGATCCGTTCGATCAAATTCTCATGGGTAACTCCCAGTCGGATTCCGAGACCCTAGTAAGAGATGTTATTGAAGCCCTAGATACAGCGCGCATAGATAGCCGCATTACTCACCTACTTCTCGACACCGACTATATGGCTGGCGGTGGTATCAGCAAACTGGAAGAAATTAGTAGTGCCCTTTTGCGTTTTAAGAAAAGCGGCAAGCCCATTATTGCTGTGGGTGACAATTTTAATCAGCAGCAGTATTTCTTAGCCGCCCATGCAGATGAGATTCTTCTCAACCCTCTGGGCTCAGTCAGCATTACCGGCTTTGGTCTTTACAACAGTTACTTTAAAGAGGCCCTCGATAAGCTCAATATTAATATGCACGTGTTTCGTGTCGGCGATTATAAAAGTGCCGTAGAACCTTTTTTGCGTAATAACATGTCGGCAAATGTGAAACAGGAAAGCCGTGAACTCGTCGATTCGTTATGGCAATTTTATAGCTCTCAGGTAGAGCATCTACGAGGCCTACCCGATGGCGCAATCGATGATTTTGCCAACAATCTACACCTCAAACTTCAGGCGGCGAATGGCGACACGTCAGCACTGGCCAAGCAACAGAACCTAGTGGATCAAATTGCCACGCGAACCCAGATGTTTGCCTATCTCAATGAAGTACTTCCAGGCACAGATGGCGAATTCGATAGCATTAACATGAAGGCCTATCTCAATCACAACCGCCTCACCTCAAGAACCAGCGCCGCCGCTAAGGCCCACAAAGTCGCCCTGGTCGTTGCCAAGGGTTCCATCGTTGATGGCGAGCAGCCTGAGGGAACCATTGGCGGCGATACTCTCGCCAGCATTTTTGCCAGACTGCGGGATGAGGATGAAGTTAAGGCCGTGGTATTGCGTATCGACAGTGGCGGCGGCAGTGCCTTCGCCTCCGACATTATTCGAGACGCCATTTCTGCCACCCAGAAAAAAGGTATTCCCGTGGTAGTGTCCATGGGTAGCTATGCTGCCTCTGGCGGCTACTGGATAGCAGCAGATGCCGATCGTGTACTAGCACTGTCCACAACCTTAACAGGCTCCATTGGTGTATTTGGCATAGTCCCTACCGTTGAGGATTCCCTCGCGGCACTGGGCATTTATTCCGATGGCGTAGGTACCACCGATATCGCTGGCATGATGCGGCTCGATCGCCCCATGACCCAGCAGAGCGAAATGATTTTCCAAGCCGGCGTGGACAATATTTATACCCGCTTTATCACCTTAGTCGCCGACGGACGTAACTCAACCCCCGCCGCTGTACACGAGATTGCTCAGGGTCGTGTTTGGACCGGCGAGAAGGCATTAGAGTTAGGCTTAGTGGACCAGTTGGGCGACTTAAACGATGCTATTAAAGTGGCGGCTGAACTGGCCAATCTTGCAGAATATGAAGTGGATTATCGCCGTAAACCTCTCACGGTTTATGAGCAGCTGTTGATGGAAATGAGCAGCAATATTAGTGCATCTTTCGCTGGCTTGGGTATCAACAGCTGGTTGCCGGATAGTTTGCGTCAGCAAGCAAAGGTGATATTAAAGCCATTGCAGGTATTAGATACCTTGACCGACCCGCGCGGTATTTATCTGTATTGCGATAATTGCCCGCTCTGAATGTAGAAGACGCTCGGGGCCGTTAATGAAAAAATGCTCAGGGCTATTAATAGTAAGACGCTCAAGGCTGGAAATTACCCACACGTCACCCCAGCGCAGGCTGGGGTCTATGGATACCAGCCTGCGCTGGTAAGACAATAGTTATTATTTATCGATTCAGCCTCAGCCTTCGCTGGGGTGACGTTGGTTCTCAGGCAAGACATTCGTTGTTATTAAAATGAAACTTACAAAGAACGAGCGGTTAAATATCCAATACCGTTTTCACAAAAGGTAAGGTCAGGCGTCGCTGTTCCTGAAGTGACGCGCTGTCCAACTTCTCAAGCGCGCCCATCAGTAACCGAATATCCCGCGGCAGGCGATGTAACATAAACAATGCCACATCATCCGAGAGATACAGGCCTCGACTGTTGGCGCGATACTGTAATAGCCGTCGGCGGTCTGAGTCTTTGTAATCTGTCATTTGCAAGGTAACGCCAGACTTTAATCGTGACGACAAATCTTCCAGCTGCACATCCAGTTCATCCGGTGCCAAATGTGCCGACACAATTAAACGGGTACCGCCATCGCGACAGCGATTAAAGAAATGAAACAGCGGCTCCTGCCATTCTGGTTTGTAGGCTACTAGGTCTAAATCATCCAGACAAACAATCGGCGCATTCTCCAGCCCCTCTAATACCTGCTCTGGCGGATAGTCCTTAACCTCGGCCATTGGCAAATAAATGGCACCCGCATTTCGGCCAAGAGCCGACTGCTGGCAGGCGGCCTGCAACAGATGGGATAACCCGGAGCCCTCAGCACCAAATAGGTAGGCAAACTTACGACCTTCATCTTTGAGCAGAAACGTCGCCATATGCTGAGGCGTGCCATTCGGCGCATAAAAGTTGTCGAAGGTCGCCTGATCATCCAGCGCGATGGCCAGACTTAATTGTTGAAATCCGTTCACTTGCGTATCCAATTAAATTGTAATTGCCCTGTAAAGAGCGCGTCTTGGTCGGTTTGGCTCTGCAGCTTACCGCTGCGCACCAGTGCCGAATGTAATAGTTCCGCACCGCCCTCCGCATCCACAGCAAGGGTTAACTGGTCTGCCTCGACGCCATGAACATCCAGGGACTCAACCAGCTCCAGTTTTTTAAACAGTGCCAGTACCGATTCATAATCTTTAAATGAGGCCACGCCATTAATTTGCACCATCAGCTCATTGGTACTAATTTGCGGAACATAGGTAAATGATTCGGCCAGGCTATCTACCAATTCATTGACGGCACGAGTCATAAAGGGCTCGCCATAACTGGAACGAAAATCTTGTAGCTGACGGCGGCCAGAAGCTTGATACAACCAGGCGCCACGTACCTCACCAGAAGACGTGGTGTAAAAGCGCAGAGCAATCCAACCATCGGCCTCATAACGCTGAGACGCCGCGTCGATTAAATTACCTCGCAGACTCCAGGCCTCATTCACCGAAAGGGACAGCTGATCTTCAAGATCAAAGGCCGGCAGCATGTAGGGCATGCCGCGCTCTTTCATGGCACGGTCAAAAGATTCTAAAATTGACGGTGAGCTTTTTGCTTCCGTGTATTCATTAATAAAGCCCCGACCTTCACTGGGGTGATCTCGCAAAATCCACACCAATAATTTGGGGCGGTTGGAGGGCAGCACCGGCAGCTTCGCCTGACGAATAAGTTGGTCTATTCCCTTCCGCGAAAAACTGACTTCAAGACCAGTTTCCGGTTCGACGGTTGAATCTGATGCGGGCAAACTGCGAAAACCAACCCCAGCAACAAATGCATTTGGGTTGGTTAAAAAAGGGATTACATTGGAAGAATGTACAATATTGCTGTTGCCAGTAAGCTTAACCAGAACCTGATTTAGCGCTTCGCGAACACCCTGCTGTTGAGATTCTGACGATTGATCAACCACTGGAACCAGACCACTATAGAGGCCAGAAACTTCTTCAGCGAGAGAATGCAGGCTAAAACAGGCCAAAATCAGCGCAAATATCCGTTTCAACGTCTTTTCTCCAATTTAATTTGCCTCATTGTACCAGTGCTTAATGAAAATTAGTCTGACTGTCTCTAAAATACCCCCTCCACAGAGGAAGCGTCTCCATGACCGAAAAAACTCAATCCTTGAGCTACAAAGATGCTGGTGTTGATATTGATGCCGGCAATGCCCTGATCGAAAAAATCAAAGGTGCAGCCAAACGAACCCGTCGTCCCGAAGTAATGTCAGGACTCGGAGGATTTGGTGCGCTGTTTGAATTACCCACAGGTTACCGCGAGCCCGTGATGGTTTCCGGCACCGATGGCGTAGGTACAAAATTGCGCCTCGCCCTAGATCACGGCAAGCACGACACGGTTGGTATCGATCTGGTCGCTATGTGCGTTAACGATCTTATCGTTTGCGGTGCAGAGCCTCTGTTCTTTCTCGATTACTACGCCACGGGCAAACTCGACATTGATACGGCAGCAGCCGTGGTTAATGGCATTGCCGATGGCTGCGAGCTGTCGGGCTGCTCATTAATTGGTGGTGAAACCGCCGAGATGCCGGGCATGTACGAAGGCGACGACTACGATCTGGCCGGCTTCTGCGTTGGTATTGCCGAAAAATCAGAGTTGATCGACGGTACTAAAGTGGCTGTTGGCGACACATTGATTGGATTGGCCTCAAGTGGCCCTCATTCCAATGGCTACTCACTGATTCGCAAAGTACTGGAAGTCACAGGAACAGATCCCGCTGCCACAGAGCTCGATGGTCAGCCATTGATTGACCTGCTGATGGCCCCCACCAAAATCTACGTGAAATCCCTACTTGGCTTAATTGCCCAGTCGCCAGTTCATGCCCTCGCCCATATCACCGGCGGCGGACTCTTAGAAAATATTCCACGGGTACTGCCAGACAACGCCACCGCCATCATCGACACCAAGGCCTGGACTCGTCCAACCGTCTTCGACTGGATACAGCGTGGCGGCAATATCGACGAACATGAAATGCACCGCACGCTAAACTGTGGTGTGGGCATGGTGATCTGTGTACCCGCCGAAACCGCGCAGTCTGCTATCGACTTCCTAACCGCCAACGGCGAGACGGCCTTCATTCTAGGCACTATCGAAGAGAGCAAAGAAGGTCAGGAACAGGTGCAACTACTCGGACTCGCTGAATGACTGAAAGCCTGACAGCCACTAAAAAAGCACGGCTCGTCGTGCTTATTTCTGGCAGCGGCTCAAACTTACAGTCATTTATAGATGCCTGTGAAAACGGCAGCCTCAATGCAGAGGTTGGCGCAGTCATTAGCAACAAAGTCGGTGTTAAAGGGCTTGAGCGTGCTGCTCAGGCCGATATTCCCGGCATAGTCATCGATCACCGCGCCTTTGATTCTCGCGAAGAATTCGACGAAAACCTCGCCGACCTAATCGAGAGTTTTAATCCAGATCTTGTAGTGCTCGCCGGCTTTATGCGCATCCTAACCCCAGACTTTGTCACCCGCTTTCTGGGCAAGCTTATTAACATCCACCCCTCGCTACTGCCCGCCTACCCCGGCCTGCACACCCATCAACGGGCAATCGATGCCGGCGACAAAGAGGCAGGGGCAACGGTACACTTTGTCACCCCAGAATTAGATGGCGGCCCGTCTATTTTGCAGGCCAGAGTACCCGTAGAAGTTGGCGACAGTGCCGACAGTTTGGCGGGGCGCGTACTCGGTTATGAACACCAGATCTATCCCAAGGCAGCTCAGTGGTTTTGTCAGGGCAGACTGGCTATGGATGCTGGTGTCGCAGTATTGGATGGCAAGCCACTTGACGAAAATGGCGTAATTTTTAATCAGGCCAGCGAACAATAGAGGTATTTGCTACTCTATAATAAATAGCGCCTTAGAAATCTAGTAGCTTCACTTTAGTTAATAGCGTCAAGAACATTACCGAGCACTCTTATTTATGGCTTTGTTTAAAAAAATAGCTCTAAGCCTTATGGCCAGCCTGCTGCTTGGCAGTCTGCCCCTCGGCGTATCTGCCGACCCCCTGAGTAATTACAGCGCCACCTACAGCGCCGAATTCAATGGTATGGAAATCGAAGCCACTCATAAACTCGAGCAGCTCGAATCTGGCCAGTATCGTGAAACATTAAAAGCCCGCAACATCCTCGGAAAAATTGATGAGCAGGCGCTGTTTAAAGTTTCAGATCAGCAGCAAATTATTCCCCAAGAGTACAAATATAAGCGCTCGCTTATCGGCATTAAGCGCACCGAAAGTCAGATTTTTGACTGGCCCAATAATACGGTTCAGTACAGCAAAGGCGATAAGAAAAAGTCCGTTGCCGTAACCCCAGGTCTTTTCGATATTATTACCCATAAGCTCCAACTGCGACGCGACCTGCAATCCGGTAAAGAGATTTTGGCCTATCCTGTTATTTCAAGGGGAAAGCTGAAACAATATGTTTACGAAGTGATTGCCAACGAAGTATTAGAAACGGCCATCGGCCCACTTAATACCGTTAAACTGCAGCGCATCAGGGAAGACGAAAAACGTCAGACCGTAATGTGGTTAGCAACCGATTGGGATTATTTAGCCGTCAAGTTAGAACAAATAGAGAATGGTGATAGCCATCAGATGAAAATACTAAACGGGCAAATCAACAATATGCCTATTTTACCTTTAGCGACTGTTACTGAGAAAAACCTATGACACGCGCACGCAATAAATCAGGTACCAGTAAGTTTATTCTCATTCTTGGCAGCCTAGCCGCCATTGCAGTTATTGGTGGTGTGCTCTATCAGGCCCAATCAAATAACGATGAAGAATATGAATACTCAATAATCCCCGAACAGGTAGCCCAGGCGTCTATCGAACGGCCGGCTGTCCCCGAAGCATTTATACCCGCACCGGTTCCTGCACCCATGCCCGAACCCGCAGAGGTTACCAAACCTGTAGCACCCTCAGTCACCAAACAACCCAAACTGCCCTCTCTCGATGAAAGCGATGAGTTTGTTCGTGAGCGTTTGCTGTTAATGAAACACAAAGCAGAAATGAAAGCCTGGCTTAATACCGACGACCTGATCAGACGCTCGGCCAGTTACTTTGATGGGCTGGCCCGGGGTGTAACTCTGAGTAAAATATTTCCGCTCACCGCGCCAGAAGGCAGTTTTACCACTCACCGCGATGGCGACATTATTTGGCTCAATGCCGGAAACTACGAACGCTACAACGGCACAGTGTCGATACTCACCGCATTAGACATGAGTTCAATGGCCCAGATGTTTCACTTCACACGACCATTGTTAGAAACCGCCTTCGCCGAAATGGGCTATCGCCCCCGTCAGATGGACGGCATCATATTGCAGGCAATCGATAATATTTTAGACACGCCCATCATCGTAGAACGCATTGAATTAACCCGAGATTCCGTAGCCTACAAATTTTCCGACCCAGATTTAGAAGCATTACTACCCCTTCAAAAACAGCTCCTGCGCACCGGACCAGAAAACACCCAGCGCATACAGCAGCAAGCAATGGCGCTCAAAGAAGCTCTGCTTAATCCTTAGAAGATCCTTAAAGAAAGAGAATTGACCGTTATGGCGCTTTCGTCGTAGTTTTTTGGATACCAGCCTGCGCTGGCATGACGAGAAAAGAACATCATGACGCAAAGAGAGTAGCCTGCCAGACCCTTATTCCTGCGAACCGGTCATTCCTGAGAAGGCACGAATCTAAAGCCCTCACAAATCACCATCCGCACGAAAACATGCGCCCTCAGAGCAACACCAACTACGTCTTAGGCAGCGTAACGCCCGTCTGGCCCTGATACTTGCCGCCGCGATCTGCGTAAGATGTTTCGCACACCTCATCTGACTCAAAGAACAACATCTGCGCCACACCCTCATTGGCATAAATCTTCGCCGGAAGGTTAGTAGTATTTGAGAATTCCAACGTCACATGACCTTCCCACTCAGGCTCAAGCGGCGTTACGTTAACGATAATGCCGCAGCGGGCATAGGTGGACTTACCTAAACAAATCGTCAATACAGAACGTGGAATTTTAAAATACTCAACCGTTCGCGCGAGGGCAAACGAGTTGGGTGGAATAATGCAGTAGTCACCTTTCATATCAACAAAAGAGTCACTGTCAAAATTCTTGGGATCTACAGTTTTGGAATGCACATTGGTAAACACCTTAAACTCATCAGCACAGCGAACATCGTAGCCATAGCTTGAAGTGCCGTAAGAAATAACGCGGTCATCACCAGAATAACGTACCTGACCCGCCTCAAACGGCTCGATCATTTGAGTTTCCTCAGCCATACGGCGAATCCAGTTATCAGACTTAATGCTCATCTACGGTGACTCCAATGTGAATTTGATTATGTAGCAGGGGCGGTATGATACCGATTTGCAGCCGCGGGGCAAGATATCCTTCGAGAGGTTCAGAATCACAAAACCACTAGCACCGTGAACGCTGGTTAGAGAGCTCTAGATCCCTCGTCGCTGCGCTCTGTCGGGATGACAGGATGGGGGTGGCGGGATGTCTGGATGTCTGGATGTCTGGGCGACAGCACTACTGTCATCTCGAGTCCAGGTGAGAGATCTCCCCTTAGCCCACTCAAACTCTCAGCAAAGCCATGCACTGACTAACAGAACATCCCTAGTCACTTACTGAAAAACAATCTCCGGCCCAGCACTATTATCACCAGCCTCTAACCCAGCAATCACCGACTCAGCAATCTGCCCATAATGCTGCGCTATCGCACCCTTAGGATCAGACACCATCGACGGCAACCCCTTATCACCATTCTCTCGAATCGAGCGATCTAACGGCAAACTACCCAGCAACTTAGTATCGTATTGATCAGCAACCTTCACTCCACCGCCATCACCAAAAATAGCTTCCTCATGGCCGCATTGACTGCAGATATGCATGGCCATGTTTTCTACGATACCCAGCACAGGAATATTCACCTTAAGAAACATCTCAATGCCCTTTTTGGCATCTAACAGCGCAATATCCTGTGGCGTAGTTACTATTACCGCGCCGGCAATCTGAGCCTTTTGGGAAATCGTTAATTGAATGTCACCGGTGCCGGGGGGCATATCTACCACCAACACATCCAGTTCACCCCACATAGTCTGCTGTAATAGCTGTAACAGAGCGCCAGACGCCATGGGTCCACGCCACGCCATAGGCGTTTGCTCTGTGACCAAATAGGCCATAGACATAGTGGCTAAGCCATGGGCCTCAATAGGCGCAAAATGTTTTTCATCGGCAGCTTTGGGTCGAGTGCCATCAGGCACGCCGAGCATCATCGCAATGCTGGGGCCGTAGATATCCGCATCCAGTAAGCCTACTTTTTTGCCCGCAGCCTGCATGGCCAACGCCAAATTTACAGCGGTTGTCGACTTGCCTACCCCACCCTTGCCCGAGGCAACAGCGACTATGTATTTCACCTGATCTAACACTAAAGCACTCCAATCTGTACTGATTTAACTATTAGGGCCAATTACTGCCAGTTCCACGGCGATTGCACATGAAAAGTTGGTGCAAAATCGCTATAGTTGCGGCTTATAATTATTGCCAAAAAAAAGAATCTAACCATGTCATCAAAACGCCAAATACTGGTCACTAACGCCCTACCCTATGCCAATGCGGCATTGCATCTTGGTCATGTGTTGGAATACACACAAACCGATGTTTGGGTGCGCTTCCAGCGAATGCGCGGGCATGAATGTTACTACCTTTCTGCCGACGATGCTCATGGAACTGCCATCATGCTAAAGGCGGATGAAAAAGGCGTAACGGCTGAGCAGCATATTGCCGACATGCGCGCGATTCACGAGGCTGACTTCAAAGATTTTCTGATCAGTGTGGACAACTACCACACCACCCATTCAGAAGAAAATCGCGAATTTTCTGAGCTGATCTATAACCGTCTCCATGCCAATGGTCATATCGCCAAACGTGAAATCACCCAGGCCTTTGACCCAGAGAAGAACTTATTTTTAGCCGATCGCTACATAAAAGGCACCTGCCCCAAATGTAAAACCGACGATCAATACGGCGACAACTGCGAAGCCTGTGGTGCGACTTACTCACCCACAGATCTTATCAATCCAGTGTCTGCTATCTCTGGGGCCACCCCCATCGAGAAAGAGTCGACCCATTATTTCTTTAAGCTGCCCGAATTTACCCAGTTCCTAAAAGACTGGACCCGCAGCGGTGCCGTGCAACCAGAAATGGCTAACAAGCTAGGTGAATGGCTGGAAAGCGGCCTGCAAGAATGGGATATCAGCCGCGACGCCCCCTACTTTGGCTTCGAAATACCCAATGCCCCAGGCAAGTATTTTTATGTGTGGCTGGATGCGCCTATTGGCTACATGGCCAGCTTTAAAAACCTGTGCGACCGAGAAGGCATAGATTTTGATCATTACTGGAATAAAGACAGCGAAACCGAGCTGTATCACTTTATCGGTAAAGATATCGTCAACTTCCACGCCCTGTTCTGGCCCGCCATGCTCAAGAGTGCCGAGTTCCGCACCCCCACAAAAATCTGTGTCCATGGTTTTGTAACGGTGAATGGCAAGAAGATGTCCAAGTCTCGCGGCACCTTTATCAATGCCCGCTGCTATTTGGATCATCTGAACCCAGAGTATCTGCGTTATTACTACGCGTCTAAACTTTCAGGCTCAGTGGAAGATATCGATCTCAACCTCGAAGACTTCCAGCAGAAGGTCAACAGCGATCTGGTCGGCAAGGTGGTTAATATCGCCAGCCGTTGCGCTAAGTTTGTGGCGAATGGCAACGACGGAGTCCTGTCGAGCAATATTGAAAACCCCGAACTCTGGGCTCAGGTTAGTGGCGCGGCAGACAGTATTGCCGAACATTATGAGAACCGCGACTTCAGCAAAGCCATCCGTGAAATTATGGCTCAGGCAGATGCTGCCAACGAATATATTGCTGCCAAGGAACCGTGGAAGCTTAACAAAGACGAGACTAAACAACAGGAAGTTCAGGATATCTGCTCTCTGGGCATCAACCTGTTTCGTGTATTGCTTACCTATCTCAAGCCCGTGCTGCCCGCCATGACCGCTGCCGGTGAAGAGTTTCTTAATGACACCCTGACCTGGGATTCAGTGCAGCAGCCATTAACAGACCATAAAATTGAACCCTTTAAGCCGCTGATGCAGCGCATTGAAAAAGACAAGGTGGATGCCATGGTAGAAGCCAGCAAAGAAGAAGCCGCACAGGCAACGGCCGTTAAGTTAGAAGGCCCCCTGGCCGACGACCCCATTGCCGATGAAATTAACTTCGACGACTTTATGAAAGTCGACCTTCGCGTCGCGCTTATCGTTAAAGCCAACCATGTCGAAGGCGCCGAAAAGCTATTGCAGCTGACCTTGGATATTGGCGGCGAAACCCGCAATGTGTTCTCGGGCATTAAGTCATCTTATAACCCAGAAGACCTCGAAGGCCGCCTTACCGTCATGGTCGCCAATCTAGCGCCGCGCAAAATGCGCTTTGGCATGTCCGAAGGCATGGTGCTGGCAGCCGGCGATAAAAAAGGCATTTATTTGCTCGAACCAGATTCTGGTGCGCAACCGGGTCAACGAGTGACCTAAAAGCCCGCACCAGCAGTATTTATTAGATAGATCGAAAAGAACTAAAGCCCTGCCCCATTTATGTTGAATCGTAGCAGTCGATTCCCTGATAATGGGCCCCGAAATCACAAGATGTGTAGGCTATGCAAGAATTTGCCATTATTTTGGTCAGCTCTATTCTGATCAACAACTACGTATTAGTGCAGTTCCTCGGACTGTGCCCGTTTATGGGCGTGTCGAATAAACTCGAGTCGGCCATTGGCATGTCAGCGGCCACCACCTTTGTTCTGACTCTAACGGCCATGGTCAGTTACATCGTCGATGTAATGGTACTAATGCCACTGGGCCTGATTTACCTGCGCACCATCGCCTTTATTCTTGTGATCGCTGCGGTCGTGCAGTTCACCAAAATGTTTATCGAAAAAACCAGCCCCCTTCTTTACAGAGTACTGGGCGTGTTTTTACCCCTGATTACCACCAACTGCGCGGTACTGGGCGTAGCCCTGCAAAACGCCTCGAAAGACCTCAACTTTATGGAGTCTTCACTGTATGGCTTCGGAGCAGGCGCCGGCTTCTCCTTGGTATTGATTTTCTTCTCAGCCATGCGCGAGCGACTGGCTGCTGCCGATATCCCCGCCCCATTCGAAGGTGCCGCGATTGCCATGATTACCGCTGGCCTTATGTCTCTGGCCTTTATGGGCTTTAGTGGGCTGGTATAAATGATCGAAAGCATTGCACAGCAACCCATACTCGCCGCGCTTATAGCGATGGTCGGACTGGGCATCTTATTTGGTGCTCTGCTGGGTTATGCCGCCGAAAAATTTAAAGTCGAAGGGGATCCTATCGTCGAACAGATCGACGAACTGCTGCCCCAGACTCAATGCGGCCAATGTGGTTTTCCCGGCTGCAAGCCCTACGCTGAATCCATAGCCTCTGGCGATGCCATTAATAAATGCCCTCCAGGTGGTCAGTCGACTATTAACGCCATCGCCAATCTCCTCGACGTACCGGCACCAGAACTGGATGCCGAACACGGCGAAGAAGCAGACCTTAGAACCGTCGCCTATATTCGCGAAGACGAATGCATTGGCTGCACCAAGTGCATCCAGGCCTGTCCTGTGGATGCAATTTTGGGTGCCGCCAAACTTATGCACACCGTTATCGCCGACGAATGCACAGGCTGTGACCTCTGCGTAGAGCCTTGCCCAGTAGACTGCATCGATATGTTGCCCCTGACCGAAGGCCTGAAACAATGGCACTGGCCAGCGCCGCAAAATCAACTCGATGTCATTGCCAGCGACCGAAGTGGTTTTGAAGCGCCTAGCAACGAAGGCAGAGCAGCATGAGATCAACCTGGGTTACCCCCGGTGGCGTTCATCCACCCGAAAACAAACACCAATCGGTAACCATGCCAATTGGTAGCTTGCCGATCCCAGAGAAATTACTGGTGCCGCTCAGCCAGCATATTGGCGCACCGGCAAAAGCCTGTGTAAAGGTAGGAACAAAAGTACTTAAGGGCCAAAAGATCGCCGACGCTACAGGGGCAGTGTCTGTGCCTATGCACGCGCCAACCTCCGGTACCGTCACCGCCATCGAAGATCGACCCATTGCCCATTCATCAGGTATGTCTGCGCCCTGCATCGAAATCACCACTGATGGCAAAGATACCTGGATCGAACATAAAGGTGTTGTGGATTTTGAACATGCCAGCCCGCAGGCCTTAACCAAAACCATCGCCGACGCAGGTATTGCCGGCATGGGCGGCGCAGGTTTCCCCTCTGCCATAAAGCTCAGCCCCGGTCATCGTCGACCCATCAATACGCTGATTATTAATGCCACTGAATGTGAGCCCTATATCACTGCCGATGACTCTGCTATTCGCGAACGCGCTGCAGAAATAATTACCGGTATTGGTATTCTCAGCCATATTCTCGGCAATCCGGTCAACATCCTGATTGGTATCGAAGACAACAAACCAGAGGCTATTGCTGCTCTAGAACCCCATGTGGCCGACACAGGTATTTCCGTGGTGTCGTTCCCCACCAAGTACCCTTCAGGCGGCGAAAAGCAGCTTATCTACATACTCACCGGTAAAGAATTGCCCAGTGGCCAGTTGCCCGCCGACGCAGGCATGGTGTGCATTAATATAGGTACCACCTACGCGATCAAGCGCGCCGTAGTCGATGGCGAGCCGCTAATATCTCGGGTTACCACCATGACAGGTAATGCCTGCGGCATTAATCGCAACTACGAAACATTGATAGGCACGCCTGTCAGCCACATGCTCGCGCACAGTGAATTTAACGAACATGCCTGTAGTCGTTTGGTGATGGGTGGCCCCATGATGGGCTTCAGTCTCACCAGCGCCGAAGTACCCATCGTCAAAACCACCAACTGCATACTGGCGCCCAGTTATTCTGAGATTCCTGATGATGAGCCCGCGCAGGCCTGCATCCGCTGTGGCATGTGTGCAGAAGCCTGCCCAGCATCATTGCTGCCCCAACAACTATTTTGGTACTCCCAGGCAGAAGATCACGACCGCCTCGAAGCCCACAACCTGTTCGACTGCATAGAATGCGGTGCCTGCTCCTATGTGTGCCCCAGCAATATTCCGCTGGTGCAATACTACCGCAGCAGCAAAGGTGAAATTTTAAAGGCCCGGGAAGAGAAGGTTAAGTCAGACCACGCTCGCGAACGTTTTGAATTCCACCAGCAGCGTATGGAACAGGCCGAAAAAGATAAAGAAGCCAAGCGCGCAGCACGCCGCGAAGCCGCCGAAAAAGCCAAGGCGACCGTCGCTGCCAATTCAGGCACCGAAAAGGAAGGTACAGGCCCAGTCCCAGGTTCAGCCGCAGATATAATCGCCGCCGCTCAGGCCCGCGCCGCCGCCAAGCAAGTTAGCCCAGAAGAGCAGCAAGCAAAATTTGAACGCTCCATCGCCGGTGCCGAAATGCGTGTGCAAATGGCCACAGACAAGCTAGCTGAAACCAATGCGAAGCAAACTGAAGATCAAAAAAATATTCTTAATGCAGCCCTCGAAGGCGCCAAGCAAAAGCTTGAACAGGCACAGGCGCGCCTCGCCGAGCACGTCAAAAAACACAGTGAGCAGGTTAAGTAATGGCCTTTAAACAGATCACCTCACCCCATGCTCATGCCGCGCAGAACACCAGCAAGGTAATGCAGCTAGTGCTGTGGGCCACCGTTCCCGGTCTTGCCGCCCTAACAATACAGTTTGGCTGGGGCAGCCTGATCAATGTGGTCTTGGCCGTCGTGACTGCCGTGGCCTGCGAAGCCGCTATCCTCAAATTGCGCAAACGCCCAGTCGCCTTTTATCTGCAAGACTACAGCGCCGTGGTTACCGCTGTATTACTGGGACTGGCACTGCCACCCCTCGCAGCCTGGTGGGTCGTGGTGGTTGGCAGCATGTTCTCAATCATTATCGCCAAACAACTTTACGGTGGTCTGGGCTATAACCCATTCAACCCTGCCATGGTCGGTTACGTGGTACTGCTAATTTCATTCCCCATACAGATGACCACCTGGATTACTCCATTGTCCCTGTTGCCAGACGGTGTAAGCCATCCGGGAATTATAGAATCTTTAGGAATTGTATTCGGTGGTTACAGCCCCGCCGATGGCGTTACCGGTGCCACACCACTCGACGTCTTTAAACACAGCAGCGGCTTAGTGGTCGATCAGATCTATGAAAGTAACCCACTGTTTAGCCAAGCCGCCTTTGCAGGCGTCGGCTGGGAATGGGTTAACCTTGGCTTTCTGGCAGGCGGCATAGTATTACTGGCTACGCGAATATTTACCTGGCACGGCCCAGTGGCCATGCTCGCGGCCATCGCAGTAATGTCATTACTATTTTGGGATGGCGGCAGTTCAGAAAGTCCCGGCTCACCGCTGATGCATCTGTTCAGCGGCGCCTCCATGATGGGTGCCTTTTTCATTCTTACCGACCCAGTATCCTCCGCCGTCAGTAATCGCGGACGACTGATTTACGGTGCATTAATTGGTGTGCTGGTTTATATCATTCGCGCCTGGGGCAACTATCCAGACGCCGTGGCATTCGCTGTACTAATAGCCAACTTTGCCGCACCCTTTATCGATAACTACACATTACCGCGCACCTACGGCCATACCGATCGCCGCAGAGCCACAGAAAAAGAGGAAGACTAATGATTCTTCAGTCCATCCGCTTTAACGCCATCGTGCTCGCAGTATTTGCACTGGTCACTGCGATAATTCTGGCCTCCACAGACACCTTAACCCGTGATCGAATCGCCGACTCAGAGCGTAAGGCCGCACAGCGCAAGCTGCTAGAAATTATTCCCATAGAGCGCCACGACAACGATCTGTTAATGGACGTGCAGCCAATACCCGAACGTTTTTGGGCCAAGCTAGGACTCAAAAAAGGCGGTGACATTCATATTGCCCGCAGTGATGGCCAACCCGTAGCGGCCATTATTCCCGCCCTAACGCCAGATGGTTACAGCGGCAATATCGCCATGATTATCGGCATCAACTTTGACGGCACCATCGCCGGCGTGCGCGTCACCGAGCATCGTGAAACACCGGGGCTAGGTGACAAAGTCGACCTTAAAAAGAGCGACTGGATACTCGACTTCGATGGCAAGTCACTGGTTAATCCAGAGAAGAGTGGTTGGGATGTCAAAAAGAATGGCGGCGCCTACGACCAGTTTACCGGTGCTACTATTACTCCAAGAGCAGTAATTCATCAGATAGCCAAAACGTTGGAATACTTTACTGAAGACAGTGAGCGACTATTAATAGAAGCGGCTAAAAGTAAGAGCGACCTTGAGCTGATAGGCAGCCTTGAGCAAATGAATAGCCTTGAGCGCATAGATAGCCTTGAGCCAATGCGTATAGAGACAAACAATGAGTGATGTAACCGCATCAGACGTCGTCAAAAACGGACTCTGGACCAACAACCCAGCCCTCGTGCAGCTATTAGGTCTGTGCCCACTCCTAGCCGTAACCGGCTCAGTAGTAAATGCACTGGGCCTAGGCATAGCAACTCTGGCCGTACTCGTCGGCTCCAACACCATCGTTTCATTAATACGTAACCACGTCAGCGACGCTGTGCGCCTGCCCGCCTTCGTGATTATTATCGCCGCATTTGTAACCTGCGCCGAACTGCTTATGAAAGCCTTCACCTATGACCTGTATCAGATACTGGGCATCTTTATTCCACTCATCGTCACCAACTGTGCCATTCTTGGAAGAGCAGAAGCCTTCGCCAGCAAGAACAAAGTTGGCATCGCCGCATTAGACGGGTTAATGATGGGCCTAGGATTTTTAGCCGTGTTGGTCGCACTAGGTGCCATACGTGAGCTGCTGGGATCAGGCACATTATTTGCCGACATGCATCTGCTCTTTGGACCCATGGCATCCACATGGATGCTGCAGCCCTTTGGCGACAACTACAGCTTTCTAATAGTCGTGTTACCGCCCGGCGCATTTTTGGTCACCGGCTTTTTAATTGCCATTAAGAACGCCATCGACACCGCCAATAAGCGCCGAGCAGATGCGCAACGAGATGCACCGGTTAAAGGCGCGAAACGCATTAGAACCACCGGACATATATCCTAGTTAATAGTCAGGGAATAGAAATTAAACTGCTATAGCAGTGTCATAACTAGGAGCGTCATAACTAGAAGTGTGACAGCTATAAGCTTCATAGCTACAGCAGACAAAAACCAAATGGATTAGGTTTTTACCAAGGATAACCAGCAGTATGAATAAAAGCGGTTCCCTGCTAGTGCGCTACGCACTAGAGCAGCTCAATATACAACATACCTTCGGCGTGCTCGGTGCCCACAATCGCGACCTTTATAACGCGCTCAACGAATCAACAAGCATCAACACCCATCTGGTCAACCAAGAACTCAGCGCCGCCTTTATGGCCGATGCGATTAGCCGCACCACCCAGAATAATTCAATTGGCGCCATGCTCATTAGCGCCGACGCTATCATCAGCCAAGGTATCGCCGAAGCCTTTATTTCAGGTGTGCCCCTACTGATTATTGCCGGCAGTTCAGACCACCAGAACTACGGCATAGATAGCCAGCAACTGCTTCAGCCCCTGACCAAAGCCTACTTAAAAATCACCGAGCATGAAGAAATAGTCAGCACAATATTTGCGGCTCACCAGATTGCAGTCAGTGGCAAACCAGGTCCAGTGTTCATAGACATTCCCATCGAATTACAAATGCAAGACGAAGAGCTAGATCAGCCCCTCCCGGTCAATCTGCACGCAGTCAATGAAGGTTCCCTAGATCAAGAGCACGTAGATCCAAAGCACATAGATCACAGCGCACAGAAACTTTTCAGCGCTGAAAATCCCGCAATCTATTGTGGCTGGAAAGCCACCATCGCACAGCCAGAACTCATCGCCCTGGCCGAGTTTCTTGCCGCGCCCGTTTCCAACAGCCTACAGGGCACTAGCGCCTTTCCAGCACAGCACCCCTTACACGCCGGACTTATAGTCACCCCAAGCGCCAAGCGCGCCCTAAAAGATTGCGACGCGTTACTACTAATCGGCATCGCCAGCCACGACGGCATCGACCTAGACTATGCAGAGGCCGATCTACCAGACAATATAATGCAGTTAGAACCAGAGGCCATCAGCGCCCTACTCCGTAAACTACAAGAGCTGCATGCCAATGCCAATACAAATAAAGAGCCCAACGACAACAAAGACCGAGTAACCGCAGTCACAAAAACTATCGCCAAATATAAAAACGAACAAAAAGAAGACTGGCTAGAACACAACAGTAAAGGCCGCGTAAACCCCGCCGTGTTTTTTGATGCGCTGGCCAACGCCACCAACAACGACGCCATCGTAGTCACCGGCCACGGCAACCACCGCACACTGGCCGCCGAACTACTGCCCATCAACAACCCCCGAGGCTTTATCTGCCCCACCAGTTTTAACGCCGCCGGCTACTGCGTACCCGCCGTCAACGCTATTAAACTCGCCAACCCCAACCAGCAAGTGGTAGGCATAGTAGGCGATGGCGCCATGATAATTAATGGCCTAGAAGCACTCACCGCCGCACGAGAAAAACTCGGCACTGTGTATTGCCTGTTCAATAACAGCCAACCCAACACCGAGAAAAACCTAGGCCATATACACTGGGACGCCTTCGCCGACGCCCTAGAATGCGGCTACTTCCCCATCGCTAATAACAAAGGCATAGACACCATTCTTCGTCGCGCATTAGAAACCGCCGCCCAGGGGCAACCCGTGATAATCGATGTGAGTATCGACTACAGCCGTAAATCTTATTACGCCCAAAGCGAAGAAAAGGCAGCGCAAGAAAGGCTGCCGAGTAGAGATACTTTGGAAATAGTGAAGCGCGCGATCGTGCGCAAAATCATGGGTGCAAGAGCGAACTAGTAGCTCTCCAAATCCTTAGCAAACAACATCTCCATATTACGAAACGCCTTAAATTCCAAGTGATTGCCACTTGGGTCCTTCACAAATAACGTCGCCTGTTCTCCCTCACGCCCTTCAAAGCGCACATAGGGTTCAATCACAAACTCAATCCCATTCGCCTTCATCATCTCCACCGCCTGCTCGTACTGATCCCATTCCATAATCACACCAAAGTGGGATGCTGGCACCACATGGCCATCGACAGCATTGGTGGCTGCGGCAGGATGATCTTCAGGTGCTACTAAATGGGCTACTAGCTGATGGCCGAAGAAATCAAAGTCTATCCAGCGGTCGGATTCGCGGCCGGTGGGGCAGCCTAGGATGTCGCAATAAAAACCGCGAGCAGCCTCAAGGTCGGTGACTGGGAAGGCTAGATGGAATCGGGGGTAGGCTGGGTTGGTCATGGCGGGTACTGGTTGGTGGTCGATGCAGCAATGGTATCACTGGGTCGAAGAATTTGTTATCAACAAAATTGGAGGCGCACCCGATTAACTATGAAACCGTCTAATACCTAAAGCTCAGCCGCAACCACCGATATCTCCACCAACAAACTCTCACGCGCCATACTAGCTTGAACACAGGCACGGGCAGGCGCATACCCCTCAGGTACCCATTCGTCCCACACCTCATTCATCCCGGCAAAATCTTGCATATCCTTGATATAAATAGTCGCAGACAGTATCTGTGTTCTGTCGCTTCCCGCTTGATCTAGTAATGTATCCACCTTCGCGAGCATGGTTTCCGTCTGCTCTTTAATACCCTTTTCAGAGTCAGCGCACACCTGACCGCATAAATAGACGGTGCCATTGTGCTTTACAATTCTGCTCATACGTTTCTTTGTTTCGATGCGCTCTATCAATGCTTATACCTTTCTCTGCTGGGTTATTCTGATGGACTGTGAAGCTGCACTATGGCGGCTAAAGCACATCTGGATGTTATGCGAGGGAGTCTAGCGCACTGCGTAAACGTTGCGTTAGGTGTTTTGGATAGGCGTTGGTCAGCGACACTGTGTCGCATTTTTGAAACTGTCTGAATTGTTTAATGGCCTCTGCAAAGGCTGTAATCAACAAACCTTCATCAAATTCATGCTGCTCGAAGTAGAGCGACTTAACCTCTAGATGGCTAACCTTGCGATGGGCTTTGCAGTCCATACGGCCAATAAACTCACCTCGGTAAAGTAGCGGCAGGGAAAAGTAACCATACTGCCGTTTGGCTTCGGGCACATAGCATTCAATTTGATAGTTATATTCAAACAGGGCCCTAAGCCGATCTCGCTGAATCACTGCATTGTCGAATGGAGAGAGTATCAGCATACGATTACTCAGCCTTGGCAACCGGCACTCAAGAGCTCCAGACTCGAGGATAAATACCTCCCCGCTACTCAGCTGTATCTGCTCTAACACTCCCTGAGCCAGCCGATCATTCACCAGGTCTTTTACCGCTTTTCGCAGTTCAGCATTGCGTCGCTGATAGGTAATTCCTCTAAGTGACAGCAGCCCATGGCAGCGCAGCTGTTGATCAACCAGATGTGCCGCAAATTCTTCTATGCTAGGCATCTTCGTATTCACCTGAGATGGCAGTACTCGCTCGGTGAGATCGTAGCTCTTCTGAAAATCCTCTCGGTTACACACCATAAGATCCCCTTGCATATACATCTGCTCAAGGGCTTTTTTGGCAGGTTTCCAGTCCCACCAGCCTGCACCTGTTTTTTTGGTCGAGGTTTCTAAATCCCGGGAACGCAGGGGACCATCGGAACGAATACGCGCCAATAGCTCCCGAATAAGTTTCTTATCAGAATTTTTATACCAGTGGGTTTGACCACTTTTGAGGGCATGCTTGTAGGGTAGGGAAAATCGAAAATCATCCATGGGCAAAAAGGCTGCCGCATGAGACCAATACTCAAAGATGTGGCCACTAAGTAGCAACTCATTGGTCATAGCTGGTTTGAACTTAGGCACTCTAGAATGAAGAACATGGTGGTGCGCGCGCTCTACCACCGAAATGGTGTCGATCTGCACATAACCTAGGTGGCTAATGGCTTTACGCGCGCCGGTCATTCCATGTCCAAATGGCTGTGTTTGCAATAAACCTTGGGCGGATAGCGCAATGCGGCGTAGGCGAGTAAAGTCTTGTGGTGCTATAAGTTCAATTATTTCTCTGGTTGTCATATTTTCTTTATCGTTGGCATAAATGCCGAAATTGACATGTCAATTTAGTCTTATTGGAATGCCAGCGCACTCAACAAAGAGGCCTTCCGATGGGCGCAAGGTGACAATAGGTTAATCTAGTATTTATCGATAAAATTAGCGCCTAAATATTTAAATTCACCAAGGCAAATTATCCAAATCCACATTACCACCAGTCAGAATAATCCCTACCCGCTTACCCTGAAAAAGCTCAGGCTGATCCATAATCATCGCCAGTGGTACTGCACAGGAAGGCTCGCAAATAACCTTGAGTCTTGTCCAAATCAACCGCATGGCTTCAACTACGCGCTCTTCTGAGCAGAGTAAAATATCGTCTACCTGTTCGGTGATAACCTCAAAGTTGCGCACCCCCAGGGTAGCTCGCAAACCATCGCAGATGGTGTTGGGGGTAAATTGTACGAGTCGGGTGCCGCTTTTAAAACCTAACCAAGCATCGTTAGCTTGGGCGGGTTCTGCGCCAATGACTTGAGTATTTTGGGCTAGTGCTTTGATGGCGATTGCTGTTCCGGCTAACAGGCCACCCCCGCCGACTGGGGCTATCATAATATCTAGGGGCTGCTCTATTTGCTCTAGCATCTCTATGGCAGCAGTGCCCTGTCCGGCGATGATTACGTCGCTGTCGTAGGGATGAACTAAGGTGCTGCCTTGCTCTTCTACTAACCCTGCCACGGTACCTTCTCTTGCGGCCATGGTGGGTTCACAGAGCACGATATTGGCGCCATAGCCTTCGACGGCGGCAATCTTTACGGTTGGCGCATTTTCGGGCATGACCACGGTACAGGGTGCGCCACGTAGGGCTGCGGCCCATGCCAGTGCGGCACCGTGATTGCCGGAAGAATGGGTGATTACGCCTTTTTTCAGGCTTTGTTCGTCCATTGAGAAGACTGCATTGCAGCCACCGCGGGCTTTGAAGGCGCCAATCTTTTGGAGGTTTTCGGCTTTAAAGAATAGCTCGCAGCCAATGATTTTATTTAGGGCACGGCTCTCTAATACTGGCGTGCGGTGAATGTAGGGCGCGATGCGAGCATGAGCTTGCTGGATGTCTTTGAGGGATAAATTCATGGCTATAGCTTAGTGTAAATCTATGGAATAAGCATAGTAGAAATTACTCGCCGTCCATAAATCATTGCAAGCGACGATGCAATTCCCTGTTCTCTTGCCTGAGCTGCTCCAGCTCATCAAGCAGGCTAATTGCCAGTGCTATGCCAGCCCAATCAATATCTAGGTCATTATGTAACCGGCAGGCTTTTTTGGTAACGGTGATCATGCGGATATTGAAGCTCCAGTCGTCTGGGGAGGCTCCTTTGGGCTGTATAATGCCGTGATCAATTATCTCAATAATAGTCTGGCTGGGTAGTTCGGTGGCACAGCAAATCTCTTCAACGCTAAAATACTGCGGTTGTGATATTTCCATTATGAGTTACTCCATTCTTCCCTAGGGTCAAAGTCTGCCTCGCTAGCCAGGATATGGGTCAAGGCCCATTAGATAGACTAATGCGCAGGCAAAAAAAAAGGACCCCTAACAAATAGGGAGCCTTTTAGTAGCACATCAGGTAGCAGTGCAGAGGTGGTGGAGATACCGCCTATGA
>CAJJAS010000206.1 GCA_905182245.1 gamma proteobacterium HTCC2207
AGGACTTGAATTCAGCGCGGCCGCGATAGGGCGCAACGCTGTTGCCGAGCTCTGCTTCAATACGCAGCAAACGGTTATATTTGGCAACACGGTCTGAGCGGCATAGTGAGCCAGTCTTAATCTGACCAGCAGCCGTGGCAACTGCCAAATCAGCAATGGTGGTGTCTTCGGTCTCACCAGAGCGGTGAGAAATAACGACGCTGTAACCGGCTTCTTTGGCCATAGCGATGGCATCCAACGTCTCTGACAACGTACCAATCTGATTAAACTTAATCAGGATTGAGTTAGCCACACCCAGCTCAATACCACGACTGAGAATGCTGGTGTTGGTAACGAACAGATCGTCACCGACCAGCTGGCAGCGATCGCCAAGCTTTTCAGTTTGGTATTTCCAGCCATCCCAATCAGATTCGTCGAGACCATCTTCAATCGAGATAATGGGGTATTGGTCGCAGAGCGAGGCTAAGAAATCACTAAAGCCATCGGCACTGTAAATTTTACCTTCACCGGCAAGATTGTACTGGCCGTCTTTATAAAATTCCGACGCGGCGCAATCCAATGCTAGGGTGACATCTTCACCCAGCTTGTAACCAGCAGCTTCAGTGGCTTCTTTAATCACTGCCAATGCTTCAGCATTGGAAGATAGGTCCGGAGCAAAACCACCCTCATCACCCACAGCAGTATTCAGGCCTTTGGCGCTTAATACTTTTCGTAGGGCATGAAAGATTTCTGCGCCAACCTGTAAGGCTTCAGCAAAACTTTTCGCCGCAACTGGCTGCACCATGAACTCTTGGATATCTACATTGTTGTCGGCGTGTTCGCCACCATTGATAATATTCATCATGGGGACAGGCATGCTGTATTGACCCGCTGTGCCATTTAACTCTGCAATATGCGCATACAGTGGCATGCCTTTGTCTTGGGCTGCAGCTTTAGCAGCGGCAAGAGACACGGCCAAAATAGCATTGGCACCCAAGGTGGCTTTGTTGTCTGTACCATCGGCGTCGATCATCGCCTGATCTAGCGCACGCTGGTCTGCGGCATCTGTGCCAAGCAGTAATGACTTAATAGTGGTGTTGATATTGTTAACGGCGGTAAGTACACCTTTGCCAAGATAGCGCCCCTTGTCACCGTCGCGCAGTTCTAGCGCTTCTCGAGAACCCGTTGAGGCTCCTGAGGGTGAGCAGGCTGTTCCGACGATGCCATTTTCTAAGATTACGTCTGCCTGTACTGTAGGGTTGCCGCGCGAGTCTAGAATCTCAAAGGCTCGAATATCTGCAATGTTGCTCATGTACTTCGTTCTCCATTAGGTGAATATTGAGTAAAAAGGTTATCTGAGGATGTTAAATTTTCTGCTTATAAAATATTTAAATCAGGCTGAGACTTTATCAAATCATCAAAGGCCTTCATTTGCGCCAAGAAGGGTTCTAGCTTATCCAGCGGCAGTGCACTAGGACCATCGCATAGGGCTTGATCAGGATGTGGATGGGCTTCTAAAAACAAACCAGCCAGACCCACAGAAATTCCCGCACGCCCAAGTTCAGCAACCTGATGACGACGTCCACCAGAGGCATCTCCCAGTGGGTCACGGCATTGCAGCGCGTGGGTCACATCAAAGATTAGGGGCAAACCACCGCTGACTTCTTTCATCGTTCTAAAACCCAGCATATCAACCACTAGGTTGTCATAACCCATGCAGGTGCCGCGTTCGCAAAGCATAATTTTCTCATTGCCACATTCACGGAATTTATCGACGATATTGCCCATCTGACCCGGGCTTAAAAACTGTGGTTTTTTAATATTGATAACAGCATCGGTTGCTGCCATGGCTTTAACCAGATCTGTTTGCCGAGCTAAAAATGCCGGCAACTGAATAATATCGCAGACCTCTGCCACAGGTGCCGCCTGACCAATCTCATGCACATCGGTAATCAGAGGAATGTTAAAGGTACTTTTAATCTCTTGGAAGATCTTTAGGCCTTCATCAATACCTGGGCCACGGTATGAATTAATAGACGAGCGATTGGCCTTATCGAACGAGGCCTTAAACACATAGGGAATACCCAGTTTCTCAGTAACACGCACATAGGCTTCGGCAATTTGCATGGCCATGTCGCGGGATTCCAGAACATTCATA